>JAHEEB010000470.1 GCA_024640925.1 Bacteroidota bacterium
AGATTATAGCGAAGGCTGCTATATAAGTTGTACTTCGGATCACAAGGAAGGATATTTTAATGGCCGGGTAACCGATTATCTTTTAACCCATTTTCCCGATTCAAATACTTTAGTATATCTTTGCGGGAATTATGAAATGATACAATCTGTTTATAATTTGCTCACAAACAAAGGGTTTTCTCCGGATAACATCAGAACAGAAGTGTATTTCTAGAAGTAAAGCTTATAGGGATCAATGAAGTACCACATAGTTACACTGGGTTGCCAGATGAATAAGTCCGATAGCGAACGATTGGCTACCGTTATTGAGGAAATGGGATTTATTCCGACCGAAAGCGAAGAAGATGCGAATTTGCTTGGTGTAGTAGCCTGTTCGGTTCGACAAAAAGCCATAGACAAAATCTATTCGAAGATTCATAAATGGAACAAGTGGAAAAATAAACGTAACCTGATTACTTTTGTTTCGGGATGTGTTTTACCTTCCGACAGAGATAAATTTCTCAAGTTATTTGATATTATTTTTCAGATGAGCGAACTGAAGGAAGTGCCCTCTATGATTAGTCAATATGGCGTTACAACCCCTTTTAAGATGCAGATTGATAATGAACTTTTGCTGCCAGAAACGAAACATGCAGTTTCGACCAACCAGTTTATCCTGAATAAGTACGATGGTAAAATTACCATTGCCGGCCAACCTGTTATAATGAAGAAACCCGATGAACGTATTGAAAGTTTCTGGGATATCAAACCACAATACAATTCTACGTTCGAGGCATTTATTCCAATACAAAATGGTTGTGATAAGTTTTGTACATATTGTGCTGTACCGTATACCCGCGGACGCGAAATATCGAGGCCTTCCGGGGAAATAATAAACGAAGTAAAGAGACTTGTAAACAGTGGATATAAATCAATTACTTTACTTGGACAAAATGTGAACTCTTATGGAATCGATAAAAAAGGAAATGAAATTTCTTTTCCTCAATTATTGCAGAAGATAGGAGAGTATGGCCAAACCTGTGATAAGGAATTCTGGCTGTATTTTACTTCGCCGCATCCGCAGGATATGAGTAATGAAGTGATTGTGGTGATATCGCAGTTTAAATGCCTTGCAAAACAAATACATTTACCCATGCAATCGGGCGATGACCAGGTTCTGAGCCGCATGAACAGAAACCATTCCCTAAACAACTATAGAGAGATTGTACAAACAGTTCACAGGATTATTCCGGAGGCAACACTTTTTACCGATATCATTGTTGGATTTACAGGTGAAACCGATGAACAATTTGCTAATACGGTAAAGGCAATGGAAGAGTTCATGTTCAATATGGCCTATATAGCGCGCTATTCGCCAAGGCCAGGTGCCACAAGTTCGAAGTGGAACGATGATATTCCCCATGAAACCAAAAAGAAACGTCTACATGTACTATCAGATCTGTTACAAAAGCATTCACTTGAACATAATCGTGCCATGGTTGGCCGTAATTATAAAGTGTTGGTTATTCAAAAAGACAGAAAAGAAGGATATTTATCCGGAATTACCGAAGGTAGAATTATTGTAAGGTTTGCATCGGACAGAATGGATTTAGTAGGAAAGTTTGCCGATGTGAAAATTAATTCGGCAGCCGATTTTGCTGTTGAAGGCGAATTAATACGTGTTTTTGAAGACAATTCGGTTACGGTTTAAACTATGGCAAAGAAGATTGCATTTAAAACGTTGGGTTGCAGGTTAAATCAATTTGAGACCGATTCCATTGTCACCGATTTTTACAATGCCGGATACGAAATCGTTCCTTTTAAAGAAGCCGCCGATGTATACATAATAAATTCATGTACCGTTACCAATCAAAGCGATCAGAAATCAAAAAACACAATAAATCAGGCTGTGAGGTTTGCCGGAAATAAAGGAATTACAGTTGTTACGGGGTGCATGGTAGAGAGTCAGAAAGATATTCTGGAGAACAGAACCGATTTAACTTATGTTGTAGGCAATAAGAATAAGAGTTCCATATTTTCCTTAATCGATTCACATTTTAAGGGAGAAATCATACATCCAACAGATTTTAAACAGGATTTATTTAATTTTTCATTGGTTGAGAAAGGATTTCATACACGTAGTATGATAAAAATCCAGGATGGCTGCAACAACCATTGTACATATTGCATTGTCCCCTCTGTAAGAGGGATGGCCAAAAGCCGCAATTCCGATGATATTCTTGAGAACATCAGGAAGGTAATTGATCTGGGTTTTAAAGAAATTGTCTTAACAGGAGTTAATATTAGCCGATATCATTCGACCAATCATGATTTTGAAAGCCTTGTCAGGCAAATTTTGAATCTAAATGGAGACTTTCGGTTGCGGATTTCGTCAATAGAACCAGACAATTATTCCGATAGTTTTATCGATTTGTTTGAAAATCCAAAATTATGCCACCATCTTCACTTATGCCTGCAAAGCGGATCCGACGATGTACTTAAGATGATGAGGCGTTTTTATACTGTAAAACAATTCAGAAGTTTTACCAATGATTTCAAACAAAAGTATCCCGATTTCAACTTTACAACCGATATAATAGTTGGGTTTCCTGGAGAGAGCGAAAGAAACTTTAACGAAACCTATGAGGTAGCTAAAGAAATAGGTTTTAGCCATATTCATACTTTTAAATATTCTGTAAGGCGGGGTACAATTGCTGAAAAAATTCCAGAACATATTCCGGAAAAAGTAAAAGATGAACGGAGCAGGATTATACGGGAGTTGGGTGAAGAAAACAAACTTAGATACAGGCAATCTTTTATTGGGAAAGAGCAGGTGCTTTTGATAGAACGACCTCAAGGAAAATTGGGTGCATTGGGTTATGGGGAGCATTACATTCCAATTGCTTTACAGGGCTTAAAACCTGAACGAAATACTTTTAGAAGGGTTAAAATTACTGGCATTGCCGATGATGCAGAAAAAACTTGTCTGGCAAAACTGAAGGAATAGTTAGAAATAATGAAATTTTGATTGCTTAATCCGGTTTTAACTAAATTAAACGATTTAAAACCAGTATTTTAGTAAGGTTTTAGCAAAATTTCACAAAAGATGTAATTTGACTTTTTCAAGCATTTCATCATTATCTACAGGCTTTGAAATATAGTCATTAAAGCCTGCTTCAAAAGCTTTCTCTTTATCACCTGCTAAAGCATATGCTGTCTGAGCAATTACCGGTACCTGGTTATTAAAATTTCTGATTTCTGATAGAATTTCATAGCCGTCAATATCGGGCATTTTGATATCCATCAATATCAAACTGATTTCTGGGTGTTCTTTACAGAGTATTATTGCTTCTTTTCCGGTTTTGGCGTGGATTATTTTTAAATTCATCTCAAGAAGGAGTTCTTCAAAAAATAAATAGTTCACCTCTTCATCTTCTACAATTAATACAACTTTCTTTTGATTGTCATCCGTGTGAGTAAAGTTCTGTTCCATATGTTTATCTTTATTGTTTATAGGATTATAAGGAATTGTAAAATAAAATTTCGATCCAACTTCCTCTATCGATTCAACCCATATTTCACCACCCATTTTTTCAATGTACGCTTTAGAAATTGCTAATCCGAGACCAGTACCACCATGCATTTTTGTAATGTCATTTTCTACCTGTCTGAAACGTTCGAAAATAGTGTTTTGTAATTCCTTTGGAATTCCAATGCCTGTATCTTCAACAAAAAATTCGATTAAATTATCTTTGAGCGAATAACCAAATTTAACATAACCTTCCTTTGTGAACTTTAATGCATTGGTTATCAGATTGTCCATAATTTGTCTGAGTTTAGCCTGGTCGGTGTATATTTCAGACTGCTCATCAGGCAGTGATTTTTGCACGTAAAGTTTTATATTATTCCGGTTGGTATTGGGCTGGTAAAATGAAAACAAACGAACACATAAATCATTGATATTTGTTTTGGTGTAATAAGTTTTAATCTGGCCAGTTTCTATCTTTGAGATATCAATAATATCATCGATAAGGTGTAATAACTGGTGACACATTTCATTGATTATTTCCGTATATTGTTGTTTTCTATCATCCGACAAACCGGGTTTATTTAACATTTTTGAAAAACCGATAATGCCATTCATTGGAGTCCGGATTTCATGGCTCATATTAGCAAGGAAAGCCGATTTTAATTTATCGCTTTCTTCTGCTTTAATTTTTGCGGTTTCAAGTTCTGAATTCATCTTCTGAAATCGTACAAGGCTATCCTTTAATCGTTCGTTAAGGGCAAGATATCGTTTGTTTTGTCTTTCGAGTTCTTCCCTGGTTTGTTTATAGAAAGTAATATCCTGGTTAGCCCCGAAGGTTTTAATTGTCTTGTTGTGTGTATCTTTTATGACAAAGAAACGGACCAAAATGTAGCCTTGATTTCCATCGGCATAAGTTATACGATGTTCGATTTGGCGAGAGAAATTCGGATCATCAGTTTCCTGAGCTTTTAGTGTTTCTTTGGCAACAATCTCGCGGTCCTCGATAGGAATAAACCGATCTGAGTATTCTTTCAGAGTCATTTTATAGCTTCCGATTTCTTCTACACTTGTCCGATAAATCGAATAAAAATTATCATTGAATGTAAAAACACCAGTGGTAACATCAAGTTCCCAATAACCAAGTTTAGCAATTTTCAT
>JAHEEB010000471.1:0-1816 GCA_024640925.1 Bacteroidota bacterium
TAACTAAAAAAATCATCTTCTGCAACGAGAATCCGTTTACCACTCCAATCGTATTTTGATTTTGGCTTTTTTGCTTCGCCATCATCTCTACTCTTCATAAGCGCTAGTTCAAATGGTATTGTGAAATAAAAAGACGAACCTTTATTAAGTTCAGATACTGCCCACATTTTACCCCCAAGAAGGTCAGAAAATCCTTTTGAAATTGCCAGTCCTAAACCCGACCCACTGTATCTCCTCGATCGGGAATTATCTGCTTGTACAAACCGTTCAAAAATTACATCCAGTTTATCAGGGTGAATTCCTATCCCACTGTCTTTCACAAAGAATTCAAGAAAATTATCGCTTCTAAGACTGTACCCAAACTCTATAAAACCTTCATTAGTAAATTTAAAAGCGTTTCCAACCAGGTTAGTAATAATCTGCCTTAACCTGATGGGGTCAGTGCGTACATAGCTGGCATCATCAACCAGGCCTTTTTTTAGTAGCAATTTAACATTCGATTTATCTTTCTTAAAACTTTCGGTAAGGAAGCTATTATAAATCTGAGATAATAAAGCATTTAATGAAAAATCGTGTTTGACAATTTTTATCTGTCCTGCTTCAATCTTAGCAAAATCGATAATATCATCGATCAAATTAATAAGAATCTTACCATTATTATTTATAATATCGAGATATTTCTTACGCTCAGAATCGGTCAATGATTCATCGTTGAGCATTTCAGCAAACCCCAGAATACCATTCATTGGAGTTCTTATCTCATGGCTCATGTTGGCAAGGAAAGCTGTTTTTAAACGATCCGATTCTTCAGCTTTTTCTTTTGCAGATGTGAGTTCATATTCAAGCTGGCTCCTATGTAAGGCTACTGCCACTTGGTGCGCAAAAGTTTCGATGATATGTTTGAACTTAATAATTGTTTTGTTGAGAGTAACAATGATAATACTACCAAGCAGTTTGTTGTTTCTGACAAGTGTTATGTTGTAAACCTTATTTATAGGTAAAAGATTTGAAATCTGATCAAATGAATTATACAATTCAGGAACCAATCCAATAGCACTTTTCAGATTTGTAATTGTATAAACTGTACCTGCATTGTCGATATTTGTGCCTTGCTTATCGCGTTTATAGGTCATTCCAACAGGACTACGACCCAATATGGAAGTAATATTTTGTTCCCATTCATCAAATCCACCAACATATTTGATTTCAAACCGATCGGAATCTTCGAGATAATTGGAAACTATAATAATTGCATTTTCGAGAAACTGAAAGAGCTTATTGCCAATGTACTTATAAATATCCTCCCTGTCAGAAAGCGAAAGAAGCTCGAGAGCACTGTTACTAAGAAAAATAAGGTTGTTGTGATAGGCCCGTTCCTTTAATTCCGACATTTTGCGGTCAGATATATCGCGTGTATTTACAACTATACCACCAATAGAGGGATTTTTCAGGTGATTAGAAAAAATACTCTCTACATAAATCCACTTTTTGTTTTTGTGAAGACTACGGTATTCTTTTTTAATCTGAATTTCGGGATTTTTAATGGTCTCTTTAAAAGCATCTTCATAAATTGAAATGTCTTCGGGGTGAATTATTTCTTTAAATGGCTTCCGACAAGTTCTTCAACCGAGAAATTAAGTATGCGGTTACGTAACGAACTTTCGAAGGTTATTATTCCATCCTCATCCAGTATTGTTATTGCATCGGAAGAATATTGGAGCAATGCCCTAAAGTGAACTTCATTCTTAATAATTGTCTCTTCCAGTCTTTTCCTGTCGGTAATATCCCTCGAAATGACTGTTAAACCTATCAATTC
>JAHEEB010000471.1:1826-4663 GCA_024640925.1 Bacteroidota bacterium
ATTAAAAATGGGCGATTTGTATACTTCGATCCATTCTTTACCTTGAGGAGTCTCCCTAACATCTTCAATGTGTTTCTTTTCCCCTAAACTAATAATATCTTCATCGAGACTTGTAAATTTTGATGCTTGCTCAACAGACATCAGATCAAAGTCTGTTTTACCGATTATATCTTCAGGCCTTAATTTGTAATAGTCTGCAAATGGAGTATTTACAGAGATAAACCTGCCATTTTTGTCTTTTAACCAGGCCAAAAAAGGAATGTTATCGAGTAAAGCTTGTTGCTGAGATCTTGTGGCTGTTAAGATTTCTTCCAGCTGTTTTTGTTCAGTCAAATCGCTTGTTACTGTGACATATCTGTATATTTTACCCCTTAAATTATACACAGGATAATGCCTGGCCCAAATTAATTTTGAGGAACGACGATAGCGTTTTAAAATATACTGTTGGTTTCTCGACTTCTGTTTTCCTGTCGACTCTTTCTTTCTGTTCCTTATGAATCTAGCCCTGTCAGTTTCTGCTATCATTTTTTCAATAACAGAAGAATCTTTCATAGCTTCTTCGATACTAATTCCAAATATTTTTTCAAAGGCTGGGTTTGCGTAAAGTATCCCCGAGCTATCCCACAATATAAATGCATCGCTTGTATTTTCAGCCAACTGTCTGAACCGCTCTTCGCTTTCTCGTATAGCATGCTCTGCCAATTTTCTCTCAGAGATATCGGCAAGAATTACAGATATGCCAGAAACTTTAAGTGCTTTATCAAAAATCGGATTTAAAGAACACTCAAAGTATAATGTTAAGTTTTTCGTATTAATCGATAGTTCCTCGAATACCTGCTCCCCTTTAAGTACCTTTAGGTAACAATTTTTCCAGAAGTCTTTTTCTTTCGAAGGAAAAACATCAAGTACATTTTGACCCTCTGTTATATCCTTGTTATATTGCTCTTTTATAAAATTTGCAAATGAAGAATTATATGTAATAAGTTTATACTTTGAATTGATTGACCAAATAAGGTCATCACTACTTTCAATAAGTGCATGCAGGTTTGATTGGCTCTCTATGATTTGTTTTTCGGCTTGTTTCAGCTCAGTTAAATTTCTTCCGATGGTAATCAACCCTGTGATTTCTTTATTATTGGTAATAGGATATTTAGCTATACTGATAAAATGCTTAATGCCGTGAATATCTTCTATTTCTACAAGCTTTTCGGGAATCTTACGTCCTTCTTTTAAAATTATATCATCTTTATCGAACAACTCGTTAGAAAAAATGGGTTGCCCCTTATAATCGTGAGATTTATTCTGCCCTGATAATAATTCCCTAACAGATTTGTTCGCGATCAGAAGGTTCCCTTTTGAATCTTTAAAATAAATATAATCGGGGAGATTTTCAATCAGAGTTATTAGATTTTGTTTTTCTAACATCATTGACTGCTGGCTACTCACCTGGGAAAGAATATCTTCAACCATTCCAACAACAAACGATTCTCCGTTTTTCCCTTTAATTAAGGTTAAGTATATCCTAACCGGTATAAGGGCTCCATTCTTTTGTCTGAAAAGGGTTTCCCGGGTTATTATGTCACCCTCTTTATGTATCTGGTTTATTAATTTCTCACGTTCTCCTTTAACTCCATAAATCTGATTTGAAATATCTGCAACTTGTAACAGGTCTTCACTTTTTTCGTACCCTAAAAGATTTGCAAGTGTTTCATTAACTTCTATATATCTTCCTTTAATTGTAGCAGTATAAATGCCTAAAGGTGATTTATGAAAAAGATCTTTATAGTTTTCAATATTTAAAGGTTTGATTTCACTCATATTTCTGTGAAGAATTGAACAAATAACGATGTGAATTTAGTAAATTTTCAAGCAATAATATCATTTAATAACCTGATAACATCATACAGATGTTCTGTTCAAAGCTTAATATTCAATTTTATAAAATAAATATAATAAAAGTTATTTCCTTTTGTTTATTTCATCTCGGATTTGCGAAGCTCTTTCGTAGTTTTCATTTTTAATGGCATCATCCAACAAATGTTTTAACTCCTCAACGCTAAGAATAGAAAGCTCTTCATTTTCAATTTCCGTCTCAGCTTCTTCATTCACTTCAAAATCAGAAGCATCTTCGGCAGCTCCTTCAGGATTTTGTTCAAAATCAATAATTATTCCCGCTTTGGTAAGTATATCTTCGGTAGTATAAATAGGGCAACGAAAACGTAAAGCTAAAGCAATGGCATCAGAAGTCCTGCTGTCTATCTCAATTGTTTTTTTTCCATTAAAACAAGTTAATTGGGAATAGAATACACCCTCCTCGAGTTTGTGAATGTTAATTTCAAGAAGGCTAATACCAAAAGTATTGGCAAAATTAAAAAACAAATCGTGGGTTAAGGGTCTGGCGGGCTTTAATCCTTCAAGTTGAATGGCAATTGCCTGGGCTTCAAAGCCCCCAACAATAATAGGAATACGCCGGTTACCACTTTCTTCTGCCAGAACAAGTGCATAAGCACCAGTCTGAGTCTGACTATACGATATTCCAAGAACGTTTAATTTTACTTTACTCATCCTCTGTACATCAACAAATTTGTACGATTGTTACTACACCTGCAAACCTGCATAAATTTTTACCAATATACAAACACTTCGTAAAAAAAAATCATCCTTTTCGAAATTCCTGAAATGTTTTTATGTTTTAAAAAGGAAAAAAACTATTATTGTATTAAAACTTAAGGAGTTTGACTATTGTCACATAAACAAGATTAATCTGGATCTTGTTAAATTAATCTGGATTATAGTTTAGCGATCTCATCAATTTTCAAGTCTAAGAAATTTCAGAG
>JAHEEB010000472.1:0-2973 GCA_024640925.1 Bacteroidota bacterium
CATATTCATTCCAATGACAATCCCCGTTAATAAAGTATTTATTAATAACTAATTTAGGATTCTCATCATTAATAAATTCAGGATACAGGTTGATTAATTCCAAATTATTTTCTAAGGAAAATTTTGTCCATAATTTGACATTTTCGTCAATCAAGCTCTGCTTTTTAATTTGATAAGGCCAGGGATATATGACAATTCTAACCTTTATGTTCCTTTTGTCACATAAATCAATTAATTTCTTCATGTTAGAATATGCTAAATTTGCTCCGTATTCTCCCCATAATTTGTAAACTGCATCAGAGCTTGTCCATTTATCCCTTTGGTCATAATATTCATCTTTATTATTCCAATTTATGTTATTTGATTTAGTTGATTTTTTTGTATTTATTCCCTTATTAATAAACAATTGACTTTTAATGTGCCTACTAATAATTGCCATTGCTGAATGACGATGTATGTAATCTGAAAAAGACATTTTAGTTTCCTTCAAGTCTTTTACAACTGGCACTCCATGATTATAAGATTCATATCCTATTTCATCTTGAATATCAGATATATCAATAAAAACAAACAATTCTTGAAATTCCAGATTTTCTTTTTCCAACAAATATTTTAGTTTCAAGTAGTAAAGTTTTGGTGAATAACTGACACAACCTGCATTCAATATTTCAATAGAATCTTTTTCGAGTTGTGTAGAGATTAACCCATAAAAAGTTTTCCCGATAGGCAGACCTATCCCTTCCAAAAAAGAATCGCCCATAAATATAATTCTTCGCTTATTAACCTTGGTTAAAATCTTTTTGGGATAGAAGTCGATAAACCCAAGAGAATTTGTATATACGTTATATGTGTTTTTACCCCAAACACTTTTGTAATCGTTCACCATTGGTTTCAACCCATGATGATAATACTGATTTTGAACACGAAATTTATTATTATCACTTTGATTAGATTGTTTCGGTTGTTTTATATTTGAATAAACTGTTCCAATAGAATAATCCATGATAATAAATACAATTATCAAGTAGATTAAATAATATATTTTTCTCATTATTAATCCAATTTAAATTTGACAATCCATTTTTCCCGGTTTTCCCAATCGGGTTGATCCGTTTTTTTTAGAAGAAAATTATTTACCACCAAAAAGTCCATTTCAGTTCTCATGAAGCACTTATAAGCATCTTCTGGGGTGCATACAATAGGTTCGCCTCTAACATTAAAACTTGTATTTACAACAATTCCATACCCGGTTTTTTCTTTAAATGTATTTATAACCTGCCAATATCTGGGATTAGTTTCTTTGTGCACAGTTTGAATTCTCGCAGAAAAGTCCAGGTGGGTGATTGATTGCACATCGCTTCTTTCAAAGTAAAGCTTTTCCCATAAACCCAAATCCTGATAATTTTCGGGTAAATGCTTTCTTCTTTCTTCGTTAACATCTGCAATCAGCAACATGTATGGCGAAGCAACCGGTAAATTAAAAAAATCTTTAGAATCTTCAATTAGCACAGAAGGCGCAAATGGTCTGAAACCTTCTCTGTATTTTATTTTCAGATTCAGTTTTTTCTGCATTTCTGCATTTCTTGCATCACCCAATATACTTCGATTGCCTAATGCTCTAGGGCCAAATTCCATTCTTCCCTGAAACCATCCTACAACATTACCACCATCAAGTAAATTTGCAACCTCAGAACATAAATCAGTGAAATTCTCTACTTTATAATATACTGCTTTATGCTTTTTGAAAGTTTGTATAGCTTCTTTATCGGAAAAATCAGGGCCAAGATAGGCTCCTTGCATTGAATCGTTGCCATCTGCAATGGTTCGTACTTGCTCAAAATACATATAATAGGCCATCTGTGCAGCACCTATTGCCCCACCAGCATCGCCTGCTGCTGGTTGTATGAAAATGTCCTTAAAAATATTTTCTTTTAACAATTTTCCATTTGCCACACAATTTAGTGCTACGCCACCAGCTAAACATAAGTAATGGGCTCCGGTAATTCTTTTGGCTTCTTTAGCCATTTTCAAAACTATTTCTTCTGTCACATTTTGAATAGCGTAAGCTAAATTGCAATGTTTTTGTTCAATTTTGCCATCGGGTTTTACTACGGGAAAACCAAAAAGTTTTTCCCATTTTTTTTCTTTAACCATTTTGAGCCCTGTAGCATAGTCGAAGTAATTCTGGTTTAACCATATAGAACCATCATCTTTAATCGAAACAAGCTGTTTTTTTATTAAACGAATGAATTCATTGGTTTGCTCTGAATTACGATTTCCGTACGGAGCTAATCCCATTAATTTATATTCTCCTGAATTAACTCTGAATCCTAAATAATAAGTAAAGGCTGTATAAAGAAGTCCGACAGAGTGAGGAAATCTCATCTCTTTTAACATTTTTATTTTATTGTCTTTCCCATAACAAATTGAAGCTGTAGCCCATTCACCGACACCATCAATGGTTAATATGGCTGATTCAAGATAGGGCGATGGATAAAAAGCACTGGCAGCATGTGAAAGATGGTGTTCGGTAAATAAATGTTTTAAATTCTTTTTATCGTACTTTTCAATTTGCGCCAGACCTTCATAAAGTAATTTTTTCAAAAACATCTTTTCCTTAATCCAAACAGGTATAGCTGTGAGAAATGAAACCAGGCCTTTTGGTGCAAAAGCGTAATAAGTCTCTAATAGCCTTTCAAACTTAAGTAAAGGTTTGTCATAAAAAACAACAGCATCAAGCTCATCGATACTGTATCCGGAATATTCCAGGCAATATTTAATTGCATTTAACGGAAAGTCTGGTGTATGCTTTTGACGTGTAAATCTTTCTTCCTGTGCTGCGGCAATAATGTTACCGTCAATTAACAATGCAGCTGCAGAATCGTGATAAAATGCTGAAATTCCTAAAATTTTCTTCATGTTTATCCTTTTTATTATGGCAATTAACGTTGGATTAGATGAACCTTAGTGGTG
>JAHEEB010000472.1:2983-3517 GCA_024640925.1 Bacteroidota bacterium
GCAAATAGTTCCGCTTTGCTACCCAAAGGAATTGTTATAACGGCGAGCAGTCAGCGTAGGTTTGTTTAGGCAAAACAGGATTTGATTAGAAGCACTGAAACATCGAAACCCAATAATTCAATAAAGATTTGTTTACAAACATGCCTATTTTCAAAATTTGGAAGAATATGTAAAGTTTTTTCACCATTGAGTTGATTTTATTTCCTACTCAATTTACAACCTATTCCGCTATATTCCAATACTTTCTTCTATATATTAATCAATCCTTTCCTTTGGTTGTTTGTGTGATAAATTACTATAAGAAAAGGGGCAGAAGAATGGGATATTCCTAACTAAATAAAACGAATAATTATTAAATGAATGAAGACTCTTTTGTTTGTTGAAGAGGTTTTTACAGTTTAAATATCCAATCAACTATTACCACTATCATATTTTCACAAGACTGAATCGAATATTCCGACCTTTCCTTTTTCGTGTAACTTTATATTTGTTATGAATTCTTTTTCAAAATGGAAGTTTATATTTACCTATCTG
>JAHEEB010000472.1:3527-4659 GCA_024640925.1 Bacteroidota bacterium
GATTATTCCCAGTAAATTTCTCCTTTCATAAATTTTCCATCATCCCAAATTAAAATCATTCTATCTCCAAGCCCATATTTCTTGTATATATCCTGAAAATCTTCATTTCCCCATTTCGCTATAATATTCTTACCTGTTCGTGGTAATTCAAATAACAAAGTAGCTAAAACATCTTTATTTTTCATTTCTTCAAGTTGAAAGTTTATATCACCTCGAAAAAAATCATTATAAATATCAGGGATAATTGTATGCCAATCTATTGATTTAAAATCCTCTCCATTATACTCATAGAAATAGAAATGTTCGATGTAACAGACAGGGCCACAACCTTCTTGATAAATCGCAATCAACTTGTCCCCATTTGTCATGTTCCAATAACACATTTGAATATGGCCTTCCATTTTGCCAGTTATTTTTAAATAACCATTTTTAATATCCACCATCTCAAATGCATAACGAATACCTTTATCTCTCAAATCATCGTTTACGTCATTAGCAGACTTATTATCAAGTGAATATTTAGCTATTTCTTTTCTCTCTTTGTTCGTTAACTGTAAAATAGAGGTATCTGGTACGGACTCAAAAAAATCAACAATATTTTGTGAGAATCCTACAAGGGGAAAAACTATATTTATTAGAATTAACGCTAAAACTCTCATGTTTTCAATTTTTCGTCTTTGTTGATTGTGATTAACTAAATTTGTTTAGTTCTTCCAAATAAAAGAAGTTAAAAAAAACGGACCTTTGAAGAAAGTAAACCTATTACTTTCGGCTTGGTTCCTACAATTACTCATCCGTCTTAATATCCTTAATATTCAATTGCAGGAACGATTGTCCCCTGAAAGTGTTTTCTGTTAAGGTATAAGCTATGTCAAATGATTTGCCATTAAGTAGTTTTTCAAACTTTTTACCCTGCCCGAAAGCTATGGCAGGGATGTTTTTAAAGGGATCAGCCTCCTGAATGAGGGTAAGCTTTATGTGATCACCTTCGGGGCCCACACAACGACCTGTTCCGTTGTCAACAACATTCTCAGCAAAGAATACAGGATTCATATTGCCTGGACCAAATGGGGCAAACTGTTTTAATATCCGGTATAGTTTTGGATCAATATCATTAAAATTAAGCTCTCCA
>JAHEEB010000473.1:0-1811 GCA_024640925.1 Bacteroidota bacterium
ATCCTTATCACCCGGATACATACTGCAGGCAAACATAAAATCCTGCCATACAAGCAGGCCATATTTATCGCATAGTTCGTAAAATACATCATTCTCATAAATGCCCCCGCCCCAAACACGAAGCATATTCATATTTGCATCAGCCGCTGATTCAATAATAGTATTATATTTCGATTCATCGACACGGGTAAGGAAATTATCGTTCGGAATATAATTCGCTCCTTTTATAAAAACCGGTAGCCCATTTACCTTAAAATAAAAAGTTTTGCCAGCTGAGTCCTTCTCCATAATAACTTGAATATCCCTTATTCCTATTTTATGAATGGTTTCGTCAATTAGTACATCATCTTTTATTATGCGGGTAGAAAAACAATATTGGTACTGTTTACCATATCCATTTGGCCACCATAACCGTGGGTTAAGAATTTCAAACGGGATTTCCAGATGGACAGCACTATCGGAGATAGTAATTTTTTTCTTAACCAGACATTTATCTTTCTCTTTATCGTATATAGCAATCTCATAATCGCCTTTTTCTATGGCATTAATATCGATTACTGCATTAATTCCGGCTTTTTCTTTTGAAACAGATGTTTGTTTATAGTAAACATCTTTTATTTCTGCTTTTGAAATAAAAGACAGTTCTACAGGACGCCATATTCCCATGGTCACGAAACGTGGTCCCCAATCCCAGCCAAAGTGATAGGGGGCTTTGCGGGTAAACATACTGATTTTTTTATCGCCAATTTCTCCGTTTTCCGATTGATCATTGGCTGCAGGCAAGGGATAACCAAGTTTTTCAAGTTTATCTAATCCTATATTGATGGGAGAAAGAAATTTAACCTGGATAATATTCTCTCCAACTTTGAGAAAATCTTTTACCGATGCCTCCCAGGTTCGAAACATATTGTCGGCAGTGATAATTCTGTATCCGTTTAATTCAACTTCGGCATAGGTATCTAGTCCATTAAAACGAATATTAATGAGATCGGATTTTAAGTCTGTGCTGTCGATGCGGAAACGACATTTGTAGATCCAGTTTTTTTTATCGATCCATTGCAGTTTTTTTTCATTGTTTCGGTAAAACGGTTGAGGAATAATGTTGTTTTGAAGCAAATCGGTATGGACTGTACCCGGAACAGTGGCCTGTAGTTCAATATTATCACCCTCTGCATAAAATACCCAGCCTTCGGATAACATCATTTTTTTATTACAGATTCCTGTTTTAACCTTTGAACAGGAAAAAATTGTTATCATAAGAAAAAAAATAAGCCAAACCAGCCGATTCATACCATTACAGGGTTAAAAATTAGTCTTCAACACGTTTGAGAATTTCAAGACATGCCCTTGTGTTATGATACGGGCATTTCCAGAACCCTGCCTTTTCGTGTGATAAAATTGGTTCGCCGTTCTCAGTTACCCTGAAGAACCATTCCCCATATCTCTTATCAACAATATACTCTTCGATAAAACGGGAAATAGTGTAAGCAATGGTCAAATAAGAAGTGTCTTTTGTTAATTCGTAGGCATTTAGAAATCCAACAATAGCCTCAGCCTGCGCCCACCATTCTATCTCACGTTCGGAATGTTTTCCAAGCCGGTCGCTTTCGTAATATAAAGCTCCTTTTGGCGACAAACCGGGTTTGACGGCATCGGCCATTTTAATGATCCGCTCAGTTATTGATTTTATCAAATCGTTGTTCCCTGAAATTATTGCAGCTTCGTGTAAAAGCCAGCTCGTTTCAATATCGTGTCCATAAGATATTACAGTTGACTTTGATTTCCAGTCGTCATCAAAGAACAGTATCTGG
>JAHEEB010000473.1:1821-4650 GCA_024640925.1 Bacteroidota bacterium
TGATGATCATTTTTATCAATAATCATATCAGAAAATATATGAATGAGATTTTCCAATTGTTTTTTAAGATCGGTATCCTTCCAGACCAGGTAAAGATTAGCATATGCTTCGAGGACATGAAGATGAGTGTTCATTGATTTCTTTTCATTCATATCCTTCTCACTAAGCCGGATATCGGCTAATTCCGACCATTCGCGACTGCGAGCTTCGATATATCCGTTTTTAACCTGATCGAAAGAATATTTCTCGATCAGGTGATACAGTTCGACAGCTTTCCGGAGCACTTCCTGGTCCTTTGTTACTTTGTAATATTCACTTAGTGCGTATATAACAAAAGCCTGGGCATAAATCTGCTTTTTGGTTTCGGCAGGCGAACCATCGGGGTTAAGGGACCAGTAATAGCCGCCAAACTTCTCATCAAAAAAATAAGTGCAAATATAAGTGTATGCCCTATGGGCAAGATCAAGATCTCCTGCAACTTTAAATTTATTGTATACAGCTGAAAATGTCCATAATATCCGTGCATTTAATATCAACCCTTTTTTAGCGTGTCTTTCAACAGAAAGATCATTATTAACCTGGCCATAAAAACCACCCAGTTCATTATCTATTGCTTTCTTTCTCCAGAAGGGCAGGATAAAACTATCCAGTTGGCGATGAGCAAATTCTTCGAGGTATTGTGTCTTCATTTCAATAGATTTCTTAAGTCGTTTTTATGTCCCTGGATTTAAGCTGTAAGAGCGAATTACTATTAAATGCAGCTAAGTCAAATTTCAGGGCTAATCTTGTAAATTTTATAGTCGATGTTTTTGAAGTGTCATAAAAAGTAAAAAAAGCTGTCTTTATAGCTAAAACCTAACTATTTGTGTCAAATGGAGCGAAGTCAGGTATGTTACCCGACTCCGCCCAGAATGACAAAAACGAGGCTTTTCAGACAGCTTTTTTTACAGACTAATTATCTAATATTAACTTTCTGAAAGCTTGTTCCATCTGAAGAGCTTACTTTGACCATGTAAATTCCACTTATAAGTTCATTTACATTGATAGTAGCAACATTCGAATCAACAACTTTCGATACTACTTCACGGCCGGTTAGGTCGAATATGGTTACCATGTTCATACCTTCCATCTTAACAGTAATGCTTTCTGAAGCAGGATTTGGATAAATTCTGGCATCAGAAGCCGTTACATCCTTTGTAGCCACTTCACCAGGAACAGTTAAAGTAACTTCACCCCAGGTACCACTGTTTCCATATGGTTCTTTCGGAGTGGAACACCATGATAACATATTAGTACGATTTCCACTTGCTGTTGGCTTGTCGTTTAACTGAATATCGAAAGAGAATTTCATTCCTTTTTTAACATTAGCAGTTACCCAAGCAGCAGCGCCAGCTGAATCCACTGTATTATCAGCGGATATTATACCTGTCCAGGGCCATGCAAGTTCAATGGAATATCCGGTTGCAGAAGCAATGGAAGCTTGTTTTATAAGAATTTCATTTCCGTCCATCACATCTAACCCAAAGCCAGCCGCAGTTGTACCAAAACCAGCTGTTATAGCGGCACTAGTCTCGCTTAAAGGGATAACCTGAGCGCCAGTTATACCATTAACAACTCCAGTGTATCTTCTATTCAAAGCATCCATGTATATCTGAACGCCATCACCTTTCCAAGCATCCGCAAAACCAGCATCCGTGCATTTAACTGTTGTATTATCCTCAATCTTAATAAAAGCATATAAATAGGTGTCGTCCCACATTAAACCAAATTCTCCTCCAATACCAGTGCTGCTTCCAGAATTAACTACTTCAATCTTTTGAAGGTCAACATCGTCATAGATTGCTTCGTTGTCCAATCCATCTAATTCCATATCTTCGGAGATTTTAACAGCAGTAGTTGTTAATCTTGCAGTTTGCTGTTCTGGGGAATAAGTAAAATTATTAAGTTTAATTTCATCAAAATAATAAGCGACATTAGTACTACCAGTACCATGAGGTTTTACAATGAAGTTTTTGATTGAATCGGTTGCTGTTACTCCCTGCAACTCATATTCCATTTTTACCCAAGTTTTACCAGTAGAGATTATAGCTTTAGTTGGATCTCCAACGCCAGTGAAGCCCGAAAAGGTCAGTCCCCCAAGTTCTATGTCTGGATTTGTTGAATCAACATAAACTAAAAACTCTATACCAGTATAGGTTCCAACAGGCAATCCTTTAAAATTGACCTCTGTTTGCCACCAATTTGCAGGAGGAGCAACAGCTTTAACACAAGAATCAGTAGTGTTAAGTCCAGTGGCCGATGGATTTTTTGCTACATGAATTGTGTCCATCCAACCACCAAGGCTGGTTGACTTGACATTGTCAAAGTCTACAAGAGTTTGAGCATTGGCAAATGCAAATGCTCCAACAGCAATTAGTAAAGTAAAAATTCTTTTTTTCATAATTGATCGTAATTAATTAGTAATATAATAAATAGGTCTTAAAATTTGTTTTTATAATCTTGCCTGCTTTGTAAACAGGCAAGAGTAAGAGAATGAGAAAACTATTCTGGTTTCATTTTGGTTTTTCGTGTTGTTTTTACCATCCGGGATATTGAACAAGGCTTCCATTACTCAACTGAACCTGTGTTTCAGGTATAGGAAGAAAATAATGCTTTGGTTCCTGGAAGGTTATTGGTGTGCCAGGTGTTGATTCACGTTCTATTCCATTGATAAACTGGCTTGTCTTGTTCCATCTTACCAGGTCGTAGAACCGGCTCATTTCACCAGCAAACTCAAGTCTGCGTTCATGCATTATATCGCCGAACTTAATGGCTGTCAGGTTCTTTGGG
>JAHEEB010000474.1 GCA_024640925.1 Bacteroidota bacterium
AAAATGTTTTTTTAAAACTTCCGTCAATGAAATATCAGTTCCGACACCCATGTTTGAAGCTATGTTTATTAATCACCTACCTTATATAATTTAAATTGGGGACTATTTCAATAATAGCTATACGCTATATTTATATTTTTGTTTCAACAATACTTTTCAATACTACTAGTAATTTTTCTTAACTAAAATTAATAAAGTTTTTCCAAATTGTGCAAATTCGCACAATGAATATTGGAAACAAATTATGATAAATAATAATAAATCGGATATGACCTTTATGGAACACTTAGAGGAACTAAGGTGGCACCTTATCCGATCAGCAATTGTAATTGTTGTAACTGCCATAGCTGCTTTCATATATAAGAGTATTGTTTTTGATATATTAATACTCGGTCCATCTCGAAAAGATTTCTTTACGAATGAAATTTTATGTAAAGCCGGACATTATCTTTCTAAAATTCTACCTTGGTTAATTGATAACCCCGATCTTTTATGTCCAAATACTAAAGCTCTTAATTTGACCAATTATGATATGACAGGACAATTTACCACTCATATTAAAATATCGGTAATTACTGGTTTGATTGTCGGCTTTCCATATGTGGTATATGAACTCTGGAAATTTGTAAAACCCGCGCTTTATCAGCATGAGAGAAAGCATTCTCAATTAGCCATATTTAGTATATCATTTCTGTTTTTTACAGGTGTCCTTTTTGGGTATTTTGTAATATGTCCATTATCTGTTAATTTTTTAATTGGGTATAATTTATCTGATGCAATAAAGAACCAACCCAACCTGGCATCATATATTTCAACAGTCAGTTCAATAGTTTTGGCTTCCGGTGTTATATTTGAACTTCCTGTTTTTGTTTACTTTTTAAGTAAAATAGGTTTGGTAACTCCCTCATTCTTAAAAAAATATCGAAAGCATTCAATTGTTGTTATTCTTATAATTGCTGCTTTTGTAACTCCATCAGCCGATGCATTTAGTCAAATTTTAGTAAGTTTGCCATTGTTTGTTTTATATGAGATATGTATTGGAATTTCAAAAAGAGTTACCAAAAATAGAGAAATGAATAATTCTTAATACAAAATGCATTTATTTATTCGTTCTGATATAAAAATTAATTTTTGTAAAAACATTTTTTATTTTTAATTATTCGAATACAAATGATCAGGAAAATTATTTTCATAACCCTTTTAGTTTTAGTTTCAATAAACTACCAATTGCCAGGTCAAACCAGTAAATTAAGTCAAACCATAATTTCAGGGGTTGTATATGATTCTGTTACCGGAGAACCTTTACCTTTTGTCAATGTTGGTTTTGTTCATAATATGGTTGGTACTATTACTGATATTAATGGATCCTACAACATAAAATCTGCAAATGTTGGCGATACAATTGTTGCTACTTGTTTGGGCTATATACCCTCGAAATTAAAAATCAAAAAAAACACAATCCAGATTGTTAATTTTTATATGGTTGCTGATAATCTTGAGCTGGCAGAAGTGATGGTAACGCCTGGTGAAAATCCGGCATTTAAAATGCTTGATAATATTAAAAAACGAAAAAAATATAATAACCCCGATAGGTTTAATTCTGTTCAATACAAATCATACAATAAACTGAGGCTTGATATAAATAACATTGATGAGGATTTTAAGAAGCAAAAAGTATTTAACCAGTTTCAGTTTGTATTTGAACATATTGATACTTCAGAAATGTTTGGGAAAAACTTTTTGCCAATTCTTATATCAGAAACTGTTTCACGCTTCTATTCACAAAAATCACCACCAATAGAAAAGGAAGTTATAGAAGCTTTTAAAGTTTCCGGAATTGAGAATACAACAGTTTCTCAATTCTCCGGTAAAATGTATCAGAAACTAAATGTGTATGATAATTTTATAACTCTGTTCGAGCCTGGTTTTGTTAGTCCGATTTCGGATATTGGCAGGTTATATTATAAATATTTAATCGAAGACAGCTCAAGTATCGATGACTCATGGTGTTATAAAATATCCTTTAAACCGAAAAGGACGAAGGAGCGAACATTTTACGGATATTTTTGGGTAGCTGATACATCGTGGGCTATAAAGAAGATACAGCTCAGGGTTTCGTCTGATGTGAACATTAATTTCATGAATGATTTGGTAGCTGTTAATGAGTACCAAAAGATCAACGATTCTATCTGGTTTCTGAAGAAAGAGGATATGTTTATCGATTTTAACCTTACTGATCAAACATATGGTTTCTTTGGCCGAAAACAGGCTACATATGAAGATATTAAATTTAATGAACCTATTCCTGAAAATGTAGAAAAACTAATGACCAATACATATGTTGATGAAGACAGTGTGATAAAGGATGATGCATATTGGGAGACTCACCGGGATCTGCAATTAGATGAAAAAGAGAAAGAAATCTATACGATGGTCGATAGTGTAAAGGAAGTGCCAATGTTTAAAAGCATATATAGTATAATGGAGATGTTGGTAAACTATTACTACATAGTTGGCCCTGTAGAAATTGGTCCCTATTATACTATGTACAGTCATAATGTTATTGAAGGCCACCGTTTTAAATTAAGCGGCCGAACCCGCAATGAATTCAGTACCAAGTATATGTTTGGTGGTCACATTGCATATGGCACCGATGATCAAAAGTTTAAATATGGTGCTTATGTCGATTATATGGTGAAAAAGAACCCCCGAAGGTGCATTGAATTATCATATTATAATGATATGAGACAACTTGGCAAGAGTCAAAATGCTTTTCTCGACGATAACATTCTGGAAACAATCCTTAGAAGAAGGCCAAACTATAAACTAACCATGGTTGAACAGTATAATGGCTTTTATGAGCATGAATGGTTCCAGGGATTCTCGAACAAAATTTCTTTTACTCACCAAACTATATTTCCAACCCAATATGTACCGTTTGAACCTTATGCGAGCGATGGTACCACAAGCCATATAAACTCGCTTACAACAACAGAGCTTAAATTTAACACCCATTTTGGATATAAAGAAAAGTTTCTATGGGGGAAATTCGAACGTGCCAGCCTGGGTTCAAAATATCCTGTAATTGATATCAATCTGACATACTCTCCCAAAGGTCTGCTTGGTAATAAATACGACTTTATTAAAGTACAGGCTCAGGTTTATGATAAAATACTCACCAGTCCATTCGGGTTTACACGATGTTGGTTCACTGCCGGGAAAATAATAGGTAGTGTACCCTATCCGCTTCTTGAATTGCATCAGGGTAACGAAACCTATGCTAACGACATCTATGCTTATAATATGATGAATTATTACGAGTTTGCATCAGATGAATACATGAGTATATTTGCAGAACAGCACCTACAGGGATTCTTTATGAACAAAATTCCACTAATCAGGAGGTTGGAATGGAGGGAAATAGCATCGGTAAAATTTCTTACTGGTCATTTAAGTGAAGAAAACCAAAATGTTATGGCCTTCCCTCAGGGTTTGACCGGATTATCAAAACCATATATGGAGGTTGGTACAGGATTGGAAAATATTTTCAAATTTTTTAGGGTTGAGGCTGTGTGGAGACTTTCTTATCTTGATAATCCTGACATTCAGAAGTTCAGCGTAAGAGCACTTATGCAGATAACATTCTAGAAAACATTGGCACCATCTTTGAGAAATAATAAACAGTTGATCGAATTTTGTTACTTTTAAACTAAAATAAACAATCTATGAAGCTCAGAACAGAGAACCTTGTTAAACGTTATAAGGCTCGTACAGTAGTTAAGGAAGTATCGGTGGAGGTATCTCAGGGAGAGATTGTTGGTCTTCTTGGCCCGAATGGTGCCGGGAAAACTACTACTTTTTACATGATTGTAGGTTTAATTAGCCCGAATACCGGAAGAATTTTTTTAGAAGATGATGACATTACTCGTCAACCTGTTTATAAAAGAGCTCAGAAGGGAATTGGTTACCTTGCTCAGGAAGCTTCAATTTTTAGAAAATTAAGTGTAGAAGACAACTTAAAAGCAGTGCTTGAAATGTCAACTCTCCCAAAAAGCGAACAAAAAAGAAGAGTTGAATCATTATTAGAAGAGTTTGGCCTGAAGAAAATTCGTAAAAGTTTGGGAATTCAGCTCTCTGGGGGCGAAAGAAGGAGAACAGAAATAGCCAGGGCACTTGCATTGGATCCAAAATTTATCCTTCTTGATGAGCCTTTTGCCGGTGTAGACCCTATAGCCGTTGAAGATATACAGCTCATAGTTTCCAAATTAAAGGCAAAGAATATAGGAATCCTCATCACTGATCATAATGTGCATGAAACTTTATCGATAACTGACCGTGCCTACCTTTTGTTTGAAGGGGAGATTATGAAAGCTGGCACTGCCCGCGATCTGGCAGAAGATGAAAGAGTGCGCAGTGTTTATCTTGGACAAAAATTTGAATTACGATAAACCCGATTTAACCGGTTTATATGATCGGGTTAGCTTTGAGTTGGAAGTTGTTAACAGCATTTTGTAAATTGCTGGTTTACAAATATTTGTCCCTAGGTTTACTTTATTCTCGACTAAAATTTTCCTTACACATCTTTATTATTTCCTCTTTTTTCATGAAGCGTATATTCGGGTGAATTTCAATCTTTTGCATTAAAA
>JAHEEB010000475.1 GCA_024640925.1 Bacteroidota bacterium
TAAATTTTTCTGACGATCTATAATTTCCGGTGATACAGAAAGTCCCTTAATCATTTCAATATATATCTCATCGAATTCCTTGCCTATGGTAATGATGTTTTCCTTATTCCCGTCAAATTTAATATCATCTACCGATTTAATATTCTGTACTTCGTCGATGATGTTTTTATCATGTGGGTTGATTACCTGACCTCCATCGGCCCAATAAGCTTTATAACCATTGTATTCCTTTGGATTATGCGATGCTGTTATTACTACGCCACTTTGACAACCAAAATGCCTGATGGCAAATGATAGTTCAGGAGTAGGCCTTAGTTCATCAAATAAGTATACTTTAAAACCATTTGCTGCAAATATTTTTGCAGTCGATTCGGCAAACAACCGACTGTTGTTCCTTGAATCGTGGGCAACGGCAACTTTTATTTCTTTCAGCTGGCCAAAATTTTTCTTTATATAATTTGCCAGACCCTGGGTTGCCATTCCAACAGTATATACATTCATACGGTTGCAGCCAACGCCCATTATACCTCTTAGTCCACCAGTTCCGAATTCCAAATCACGATAGAATGATTCTATGAGCTCTTTCTCATCATTTTCAAGCAGGTTCTTTACTTGTTTTTTAGTGTCAGCGTCGTAGTTTCCACTAAGCCATACATTGGCTTTTTCTTTTACCTGTGCAAGTAGTTCCTGGTTACCCATATTATGATTTTTTTTTACGATTATTTATTAACCCCGTATTATATTAAATGATGGATAACTTTTACCAGACTATCCTTCCAGTAAGGAACAGATAAGTTAAAAGTATCCTTTATTTTCTTCTTGTTAAATACACTATAAACAGGACGAGGGGCAGGCAAGGGGTATTCGTATGTTTCTAATGGCAAAACCTTGCATTTTCTGTTACCCAATTCCATGATAACTTTGGCAAAATCGTACCACGAACAGACCCCTTCGTTGGAGTAATGATAAACACCTTTTTCCCAGCATTTTTTATCCTCGCTCCATTTAATTATGTGTAAAATAGCTTCTGCCAAATCTGCTCCATTTGTAGGCGTACCAACCTGGTCATATACTACGCCTATTTTTTCTTTCTCTTTGCCTAGTCTCAACATGGTTTTAACAAAATTATTACCATATTTTGAATATAACCATGCTGTTCGGATAATAATTGCATCACATTTTTCCAGTACGTTTTGTTCGCCTAAACGCTTCGTTTGTCCATATACCGATGCCGGATCAATTTCATCATATTCTTTTATTGGCAGATTCATGTTTCCTGAGAATACATAATCAGTGGAAATATGAATGAATCGAATACCATATTTAACAGAGAATTCTGCTAACATTGCAGGAACATCGGCATTTAAAAGCTTTGCTTTCTCTGCATCCGACTCTGCTTTATCTACAGCGGTATACGCAGCACAATTTATCAGATAGTCAGGTTTATTTGATTTAATAAAGGCTTCTACCCGTTGTGAATTGGTTAAATCCAGAGTATCGATATCGGTAAAAAAGAATTTCCATCCGGGATAATTCCCGGAGATTTCTTTTATTTCACTTCCGAGCTGTCCGTTTGCTCCCGTAATCAGAATATTCATATTATTTATTCGAAATTAAAATTAGCTTCGGAGAAAAGGGGAAGTTTACTGTCCTTGCCCGATAATAAAACTTTATCCTGGGGAATTTGCCAGTCGATACCTAATGTTGGGTCATTATAAATAATTCCACCATCATTTTCTGGGGAATAGAAATCATTGCATTTGTAAAAAACCACAGCCGTGTTGCTTAAAACAGAAAAACCATGTGCAAATCCTTGAGGTATATAAAGCTGCCTCTTGTTTTCTGACGAGAGTTCTACACCAAACCATTTTCCAAAGGAGGGAGAACCGGCCCTGCAATCCACTGCTACATCATAAATTTTCCCTTCCATTACCCTCACAAGTTTTGTTTGGGCTTTTGGATTTCTCTGGAAATGCAAGCCCCTGATAACACCATAGCTTGATTTTGATTGGTTATCCTGTACAAAAGCAACATGAATACCCAGTTCTTCGAGTTTTGATTTATTATAAGCTTCAAAAAAATATCCTCTGTCATCTTCAAATACCTTTGGTTCGAGGATAAATAATCCAGGTATTGTTGTTGGAACTAATTTCATTAATCTATCGTTTTAATCTTGCTTTCGGCAATTCTTAGCAGATATTGACCATATTGGTTTTTTTCAAGCGGTTTGGCAAGTTTTAACAACTGTTCCTTTTCAATAAACCCCTTTTTATAGGCTATTTCCTCAATGCAGGCAATTTTCAATCCCTGTCGGGTTTCTATTGTATGAATATAGTTGCCTGCCTGTAATAAGCTTTCGTGAGTACCCGTATCTAACCAAGCCATTCCTCTGCCGAATATCATAACCTTTAAGCGCGATTCTTCAAGGTAAATCCGGTTCAAGTCGGTAATTTCAAGTTCGCCTCGTGGCGAAGGTTTAAGTTTTTTTGCCTTTTCAATTACATCGTTACCATAAAAATAAAGTCCGGTAACTGCATAATTTGATTTTGGGTTCTTCGGTTTTTCTTCCAGGCTGATTGCTTTACCATTTTCGTCAAATTCAACAACTCCATATCTTTCCGGGTCAGTAACATAATAACCGAAAACTATGGCTCCATCTTTTATTTGCGAGCTTTTAGAGAGTTCGCCTCCAAACCCGTGTCCATAGAAAATGTTATCACCAAGAATAAGACAAACACTATCTTTACCAATAAATTTTTCTCCGATTATAAAAGCCTGGGCCAATCCATCAGGCGAAGGTTGCTCTGCATATGAAAGTTTGATACCCCATTGTGAACCATCTTTTAATAGATCCTGAAAAAGGGGTAAATCTTTGGGTGTGCTGATAATAAGAATTTCCCTGATACCAGCCAGCATCAAGACAGACAGAGGATAAAAAATCATAGGTTTATCATAAACCGGAAGAATCTGTTTGGATATGGTTTCGGTTAAAGGGTAAAGTCTTGTACCTGAGCCACCTGCAAGAATAATACCTTTCATTGGTTATTTGATTATAGATTTAAAGTAATGAATTGTTTTATCAAGACCTTCGTCAAGCTGTATCTTTGGTTCCCAACCATTGAGCATTTTATTTGCCAGTGAGATGTTAGGTTTACGCTGTGTAGGGTCATCAGAAGGTAATGATTTGAATACTATTTTAGACTTTGAATTAGTCATTTTAACAACTTTTTCTGCTAATTCAATTATTTTAAACTCATTTGGATTACCAATATTCACAGGTCCGGTAAAATCGTCGCCAGTATTCATTAATCGTATCAATCCTTCAAGCAGGTCGTCGATATACTGAAAGCTGCGTGTTTGTGAGCCATCGCCATATATGGTAATATCTTTATTCTGAATTGCCTGAACAATAAAATTGGAAACCACCCTGCCATCATTTGGATGCATTCGGGGCCCATATGTATTAAAGATTCTGGCGATTTTTATTTTTACTTTATTCTGAAAGTAATAATCCATGAATAAAGTTTCTGCACATCTTTTTCCCTCATCATAGCAGGAGCGTCTACCGACAGGATTTACATTTCCCCAGTATTCTTCATTTTGAGGGTGAATTTTAGGGTCCCCATAAACTTCACTGGTAGAGGCCTGCAGGATTTTTGCCTTAATTCTTTTTGCCAGTCCAAGCATGTTAATAGCACCCATTACAGATGTTTTCACCGTTTTAATTGGGGTGCTTTAACAGTTGGATAACATTGCTCTTAGATCCGGTAAAGTAATTATCCAGACAAATAACTTCATTTCCCTCATTTAAAAGCCTTTCACAAAGGTGCGAACCAATAAATCCTGCACCTCCGGTGATTAGTATTTTTTTCATGTAAAAAACCGTAAATAATAATTATGGCAAATTAAACGATTTTTCTTCCAATACCATAATATGTAAATCCATTTTCTTTCATTTCCTGCGGATCGTAAATGTTTCTTCCGTCGAAAACAATATGTTTCTTCATCAGGCGAGAAAGTACTTTGTAGTTTGGAATACGGAATTCAGACCATTCAGTAACAAGAATCAAAGCATCGGCATCGATTGTAGCATCGTACATATCTATTGCATACTCAACTTTTTCGCCAATCCGTAGTTTTGTTTCAATCATTGCTACCGGATCATAAACTTTAACAACTGCACCTGCCTCAACTAGCTTATCAATAATCACCAGGGCAGGGGCTTCGCGCATATCATCTGTGTTGGGTTTAAAAGATAATCCCCAAATACCAATTTTTACCCCTTTTAATTTACCCTCGAAATGAGTGTTTATTTTTTTGAAGATAAGTTCCTTTTGATCATCGTTCACATCCTCAACAGATTGAAGTATTCTCATCTTATACCCTAATTTACTGCCGGTTTTGATAAGGGCTTTTACATCTTTAGGGAAACAAGAACCACCATATCCAGCTCCGGCATATATAAACCTGCTGCCAATACGAGGGTCGCTACCTATTCCTTTGCGCACCATATTTATATCTGCACCAACAATTTCGCAGAGGTTGGCAATCTCGTTCATAAAACTGATTTTAGTTGCCAATATTGAGTTTGCAGCATATTTTGTCATTTCTGCCGAAGGAATATCCATAAATATAAGTGGGTGGT
>JAHEEB010000476.1 GCA_024640925.1 Bacteroidota bacterium
CAAATCCATAACCAGTTTGATTCCACGTTTATGCATTCCATCAAGCATGGCATCGAAATCGTCCATGGTACCAAATTCCTCCATAATATTCTGATAATCGCTAATGTCGTACCCATTGTCATCGTTGGGCGAAGAATAGATTGGATTCAGCCAAACCACATCAATTCCCAGACTTTTAATGTAATCTAGTTTGGAAATAATGCCCTGAATGTCGCCAATTCCATCGCCATTGCTATCTTTAAAACTACGAGGATAAATCTGGTAAACTACAGCTTCTTTCCACCATGTTCTATCCGGAATGCTGTCGGTTACGGTTTTTACTGGTTTCTTGCACGAATACATTGTTGTAATCATTAAAGATGAGATACATAAGATTATAAAAATAGTAATCGGTAGAATAGATCGTAAGGGTTTCATATCAGGTAATTTTTATAATTAAGATGAAAGTTAGTAATTGTTTATAATTTTATTATAGTATTCGCTATGAATGTTAACGAGGTTATCAGACAATAAGATTAGTAATTGAGATATTATTAACAAAGTTTTTGCATTCAAATAATTAACCGATAATTATTAATTGATAATTTTGGGATCCGTGTTGTTTAGTTATTTCCTTCGTTTTTTTTCCCTGAAAGCATTGTGGGAGAAGGTTTGACCAAATGGCATGGATTTTGACTAATAATCAACTATAACCAACATCGTATAAAACACTTGGTGACTAAAATGCTGATTTTTAATAGAAATGCATATTCGAGTTTTTGGATAGCATAATTAATACCATGAAACTCACTGGTCGTTTTTACGTATACGTTGGCTGCAATCAAAATTATCTTACGAAAGATATGAATTTGAAGAGTTTATTTTTAGTTTTAGTTCTGATAGTCAGTAATATTTCATTGATTGCGCAAGTTGATAACTTCACATTTGACGACCTGCTTTGCAGACAATGGACTATTAAATGCTATGAAGATGATGGGGAGGTCTTTCCGCCAAAACCAGAGCATCAAAACGATCTTATGATTTTTTACAGGGATGGTGGAGTCAAGTCCATTGAAAACATGATTATTAAGAATGGTGAGTGGAAATACGATCCTTCAAGAAAGATTTTGTCTATTGTCGATCTGGAAACAAAAGAAAAGGTTATTATGAAGGTTCTGAAAATTAATTTTAATGAATTTGTTATAGAATATAAAGGTCCTGAGTCTTCGGGTTTAGTAATGCATATGGTTCCTAAATTGTAAATGGGCTAACAAGTTTCTGGTAGTTTATTATTCATGAATAGCTTTACTTTTTAATTTATCGCATCAAACATTTGTAAAGTAATTTTTGGTTTTGTACATTGTCAAATAATGTTGAAACAGTAAAGAACTTTATATCATGAAGAGCTTTTTTTATTTATTCCTGTTCGGTTTTCAATTCCTTATTTCTTGTTCGAAAGATAATACCAGTGGTACGCCTGAAAATTTTAGCGATACTGCCAGACCTTATTTTCAATTCGACGCAGCTAAAAATCACTATTTGTTGGAACCATGGAATTATAATTTATCGATAAATGCAAACAGAAAATACCCATTGGTGATCTTTCTTCATGGCAGTGGTGGTGCCGGTAATATAAGCTATCTTAATTATATTGGTTATGATAATCCGGATGATAGTTATGTTGATGAAACTGCACTTGCCTTTCAGAAAGAACATCCGTGTTTTGTTATAGTGCCTCAAACCAGTTCAAGCTGGGATAATAATTCACTAATTGAACAAGTCGAAAACATAAAAAGCACCTATAGGATTGATGATTCACGCATCTATTTAATTGGTTATTCTATGGGTGGTTCCGGATCTTATAGCTTTGCAAACGACTACTACGACTATAACAAGCAATTATTTGCAGGAATTATCCGTTTGGCCGGACAAAGTCAGACCAGTGTACGTGATGCTATTGCCGAGAATACGGCGATATGGTTACATATTGGGTTACTGGACACCGATTTAAGGATACAAGTTACAAGAGATGCTTACGATTTTTTTAAGAATTATCATACGAATGCTATTGAAACAACATCAGCGGTACCTATGGATGATTACCCGGGAATAACCTATACGTTGAAAATTAATGGCGACGATAGGTTTAAACGTACTGAATATGATAGTGTTGGTCATGGTGTAGCCACACTTCCTTTTATGGATCCCTATTTAATAGAGTGGTTGTTTAAGCAAAGCTTATAATCTATTAAAGGTGAGCTGGGCCATATAACTTTATGAAGTTTTTTATTATTGTTATTTCAAATAGTCGTGCGATTAATTGTTTCATTAAACATAAAGTCGTGCGATTTTGTGTGTAGTTTATGCAAATCTTCAGACGAATAATCTACCTTTGCTGAAAAAAGAATGCGATGGAACGGTTTCAATTTGAAAAACTGACTAACTGGAAAAAGTCGAAAGGGAGAAAGCCATTGATTATACGTGGTGCCAGGCAAGTTGGAAAAACTTGGCTGATGAAGCAATTTGGTGAGCGTGAATACAGTGCAACTGCTTATATCAATTTCGAAAGTTCAAAAACATTACGAAATTTGTTTGTTGATGATTTTGATATTAGTCGAATAATTACAGCCATTCAAATTGAAACGGGTGTGCAGGTTAATCCGGAAAACACCCTTATTATTTTCGATGAAATACAGGACTGTGAGGGGGCCATTACATCACTCAAATACTTTTTCGAAAATGCTCCGCAGTATCATATTCTTGCGGCCGGATCATTGCTGGGTGTAGCATTGCATCAGCATACCTCCTTTCCTGTTGGGAAAATAGATTTTTTAGATTTGTATCCTTTGAGTTTTGGTGAGTTTTTATTGGCTCTCAACAAAAAACAATTGTATGAGCTTTTGTTGAGCCACGACTGGTCGTTGATCACAAGTTTTAAAACAAAGTTTGTAGAACTTTTGCGCCAGTACTATTACATAGGAGGAATGCCCGAAGCGGTATTTTCCTTTGCTAATGAGAATGACTTTAAAAAAGTTAGGGATATTCAAACACGCATATTGAGTGCTTACGAACAGGATTTTTCGAAACATGCTCCTCATGAAATAGTTCCTAGAATCAGAATGATATGGCAGTCTGTACCATCGCAGTTAGCCAAGGAGAATCGGAAGTTTATTTACGGAGCACTCAAGCGGGGTGCCCGGGCTAAAGATTTTGAAATGGCCATGGCCTGGCTCATCGATTCGGGCTTGATATATAAAGTAAACAGAGCCACAAAACCAGCTTTGCCTTTAATTGCTTACATGGATATTTCAGCTTTTAAAATTTATTTAGTGGATGTGGGATTGCTTGGTGCTATGGGAAACATTGACATAAAAACGCTTATTGATGGGAATACTATTTTCCGGGAGTTTAAAGGAGCAATGACAGAACAGTATGTATTGCAGCAAATAAAAAGCTGCAAAGATCTGTCGGTTTACTATTGGTCAAATGAGAAGTCGACTGCAGAAATTGATTTTATAGTACAACATGGAGAAAATGTAATACCCATAGAAGTTAAAGCTGAAGAAAATTTACAGGCAAAAAGTTTAAAATCGTTTCAACAGCAATATAAGCCATCGATATCCATTCGGACCTCTATGTCGGATTATCGGATTGATGATTGGCTGACAAATTTGCCACTTTATGCTGTGGAGAATTATTGGAGGTGATAAACAAATCTACGTTTTACTTCTTATAGCCAGGCCATACGCTTTATCATAAAATCTACCTAGTTTTTTCCAGTCGAATTGCTCCGAGGCAGCTTCAACACGGTTTCTCTGCATAATTCTCTGGCGGCGATTGAGTTTTATATATTCAAGAAGGACATTAGACAATTCTTCTGCTGCGGTATTAAAGCTTTTCTTTCTTCTCTTCAACACAAAGATTCCAATTCTGTCATGGTCCTCAACCACTGTCTGAATGTATGTTCCAAAACCTGCCAGGTCGCTGGTGATAGATGGTATACCGCTTGCAATACATTCGAGTGGTGTGTAACCCCATGGTTCGTAATAGCTTGGAAAAACTCCCAGGTGGCAACCCCTTATAAATTCATAGTATCCCATTCGAAAAAGCGGGTTGGATGGTGAAATAAAATCGGGATGATAAACCACTTTAACCCTATCTTCAGGGTGATTTAAAAGGTTACTTGTATGGAAAAAGTTGATGAAGGGATCGGCTTTTTCGTTTGTGAGGTTATGAGTTACAACAGGAGGAAGTTTCTTTGTATGCCATGATTGAAGGTTATTGCGTAAAAGTAATACCATAGAATCATCAATCATGTCGTTTAAATCAGGCATTTTAAAAGCTCCATGGCTGGAGGCTACTGAATAAAAGAGTTTCTGGGCAATATTTTCCTGCATATTTTCGCAGTTTCTGTAGATTTCTTCCAGTAGAGCTTTAGAACGCAATGAATCAGGGCTGATGCTCAGATAAGGGTTACGTGTTATAAAAAAAGCAACAACCGTTGTTTTTGATTTTTCCTGTTTTAATTTCCAGTTTAATCGCGCCAATGCCTCAAGAGTGAGGTCATATCCCTTGTTTTTGTATTCAATTCTGCCCGAAGTAAAAAAGTAAAGTGTATTTTCCAAATCGAATGAATAATTCTGAAAAAAATGACTCATTACAAA
>JAHEEB010000477.1 GCA_024640925.1 Bacteroidota bacterium
CGTTCGATAAAACTTCAAAAAGAAATAGGTACCAATACAGGCAAAAGAAAGAGCCGGTATATCCATTAAAAAGTTGTTGGCATAATAAACAATCGTTGGCGACGAAAAATAAAGGGTTGCAATAATTAACGATATCAATGAATCTTTCAAAATATCTTCGCAGACCTTAAATAAGGAGAACAAACCAATAATAAAAATCAGAAGTACTAGCAGCCTGTAAATAAATTCGTGACAACCAAATACTTTCCACAGGTTGCCGACAAAATAATAGATTAAAGGAAAATCGCTAATCGTTTTGCCACTCCCGTCGCGTCCCAGATAATGCATCGAAGGTTGAAAAAACTTACTATTCTCCTGGTAATAGTTCGCTGCTAACGAAAGGCAATCGCATTGGCGCCACTGATGAATACTTTGAGGGCGATAAAATAATATCTCATTGTAATTATATTTAAAACACATACAAACTACAATGAGAAGAAAAAAATAGTTGGAAGCCTTAGGAAAATATCGTAACTGCTCCATAGAATGAAGCTTATTAATAAATTCAGATAGTATAGATAACCAACTACGTAATGTTTTCATTTTTATTTCTGATGTAAAGAACGGCCCTTAAAGTAGTTTCGAAAATACGATATATTTTAACTTTGTATTATTAGTAAAATTATTTTTGTATAATTTATCGATTCAGTTAAATTTAATATCCGGTAAACTGTCTACATAACGGTAATTACCAGGTACTAAATGGAAATATTCAGGGTTAAACTCTTCAGTCTCCCATTTAATCCAGAATGGAGCACCTAAAAAACATGTTCTGCTGATTGTATCAGAAAGATCAAGATGGTTGCTGTTTATAAAAATGGTTCGGGAGTCGTTTGGGGAATATAAAGAGCTTAAAACCAACGTTTCATAAGGGTAAGACCAGGTTATACCCGAATTGGGATCTACTTCTTTCTCTTCTAAAATAATTTTTTGTTCTGGGAAAACCTTTGTCGCTTCCAATATATCTGTCATGTATGTAATCCTGGGTTCGAAATATTTTTTGCCTGTATTACATATCAGCGATAACCCAACAATTAGGACTAAAGGTAAAAGAATGATTTTGCGAAAATTTACATTCTCCCCTGCCGAAATAAAGTATGCAAATGGAAAATAAGCGAAATAAGCAACCGGCATAAAATCTTTTTCCATCTGAACATCAGCATCACCCTTATAATAGGCTATTATTGTAACAACTGCCAGAACAACAATACTACCTGTAACAAAAACAATTTGCTTATAATACTTCGACTTAACAAAATAAATAAAACCAATAAGAAAAATAAGGAAGGGTAAAAAATAAATTTTCTTCGAACGGGTTAATAGAAATTCTATCGGGTAAAAATCTTTTATGCTATGAAACAATGATCTGGAGTTTAATACATTGGTAAAAAAAGACCCTTCGTATGAATCGGAACTTGTAAATTTTAATTTCAGCAAAAGAAATCCTGAAATAACAACAAGAAATGGTAACAAATAGTTGAATTTTAACGCAGAATTAGATATTGCACTATAGAAAATAATAAAAATGAGTAGGAATATTGCTATAGGATGTGTAAACAAACAAACGAGGGAAATAAAACAACCTGTTATACTATAAATTACTTTTCTGGAATAAAACGTTGAATTAATCCATGCGAAAAAGACTGTACAAAACGCAATAGCCTGGTGAGTTTCGGTCATTGAGTAAAAATAGGCATATCGGATGGCAACAACTAAAGGCAATAAAAGTAGTATACCGGCAACATTATCCTTCAGAAAATGAGCTACAAAAATAAAACACAAATAAAATACCACTGGAAATGAGATGGAATATAAGATTAAAACACATTTTAAAGACAGGTTAAGAAGAACTCCTGCTAATGGTATACTTTGAGCCAAAACTGCACTATACCGATGTGCTTCAATTATATACCATTTAAAATGTATGATCTTAAAAACGTTGAAAGCACTGTCGGCATATATAATTCGTTCTTTATAAAAAAGAATGGCAAAAAGTATGTAGATTAAAAAGAAAACATGCCCGATAACTATCAGAGCCTGCCTGTTCGTGTATTTATTCATGTATTCGGGATTATTATACTTTCAGCCCTATATATGTAAAAACATCCTTAATTAATCCATAGGTATTCTGAAAAGCAATAAATAATTCATGTTCTTTAAACCACCTAACCTCGGTTATATCTTCCGTTGTCTGAGGAACAGGGAGTTCATCTCCAGAATAACTCATTTCGAACCAGAGTGTTTTTTTTAGCGCTAATTGTCCTTTATACGGATATGTATGGTATGTAGAAATAAGGGGTTTCGTAATTGTTAAGTCGGAGAGACCTGTTTCTTCACATACTTCGCGAAGAGCAGCTTGCTGAAATGTTTCTTCATTATCGAGTTTACCTTTTGGTAAGTCCCACTTATCACGACGGTAAATGAATAAGTATTCACCTTTTTTGTTTTTAACAACACCTCCGGCTGCATCAATAGGGAAAAAACAAGTTCTGAAAATATCACGAAGTTCTTCAACATCGTAGTGAAAAACAATGAGTGATTTTATTCTTGTTATTTTAGTGTATAGTTCTATTAACTCATGCAGATCATCTTTGTCCCTGTATTTCATGAACAAACCATACCTATGCTGAAAATTTTTTGAAAAATCATCAGTGAGAAACAACGCCCGGTCATTAAAAAAAACTTTATACATTTGCCCCTATGAAAGAAAATGAAAAAAATATAGCGAAATTATTATTGCAAATTAATGCAATTAAATTAAACCCTGCAACACCATTTACATGGGCATCGGGTTGGAAGTCTCCAATTTATTGCGATAACCGTAAAACACTGTCGTACCCGGCAGTGCGTAAATCCATAAGAGATGGTTTCTGTGAAATTGTTAAAGAAAAATATCCGAAAACCGAAGGTATTGCGGGTGTTGCAACAGGGGCTATTGCTCATGGAATGCTTGTTGCTGATCTTCTCGAATTACCTTTTGTTTATATACGTTCGGCTGCTAAAGGGCACGGACTTGAAAACCTGATAGAAGGCGATTATAAAGCTGGTCAGAAGTTTGTTGTTGTCGAAGATTTAATTTCGACTGGAGGCAGCAGTCTTAAAGCTATAGATGCCCTTAGGAATGAGGGCTGCGAAGTGTTGGGTATGGTGGCTATTTTTACCTATGGCTTTCAAAAAGCTGTTGATAACTTTTTAAAACAGAATTGCCCGATTGACACACTTAGTAATTATGATGCGTTAATTGAACAAGCTCTTGAAAGTGGTTTTATCAAAAACGAACAGATAGAAATTCTTAAACAATGGAGAATTTCCCCGGATACCTGGATGCAAAAATAGGTATTAGCAGGAATCATATTTTATTGAAATACAATTAACAAAATAGAAGTACGTGAAACTTGAAAGTAAAATAGGCAAAGTAGAAGAGACTGACGAGAAGGTATATAATTTTCTTACAAACTTCGATAATTTCAAACACCTTGTTCCTGCCGATAAGGTTAAAGATTGGCAATCATCGGTCGATTCGTGTACTTTTTCGGTTGACACAATAGGTAAAATCGGCTTCAAAATAATAGAAAAGGAACCTTTTAAGCTAATAAAACTTTCAGGAATCGATAATAAACCGTTCGAATTTAAACTCTGGGTGCAGCTTAAAAAGCTTGAGGAAAAGTTAACAGCTGTTAAAATTACCATCGATGTTGATTTAAATCCTATGTTGCAAATGATGGTTAAAAAACCGCTTCAGAATTTTATTGATACACTGGTTGATCAACTTGGAAAGATTAGCTATCCATAAAACTAAAAGTTTTCAACCCAAATGAGAACAACTTTTAACTTGTATTTTTAAGTACTTGAAGTGTCTCTTCACTCTTCACTCTTCACTTATACGAAATTTCCCCGAACATAAAATGTACTATTTCCCCGCTTTCCTTTTCAATTATTAGTCTGCCATCGGGTAAGACTCCATGTATCATTCCTCTGAAGTCATTGCCATTAAAGATATACTCTGACCAAATTCCTTTTCTGTATAAAAGACTATTGTATTTCTCGAATAAAAATGATTCCTCTCCCTTTATAACCAATCCGATGAATTTCTCAATATTGCCCAGTAGCGAATCAACCAGTTTTGATATTTCAAGTGGTTTCAGCAATCTTATTGCCATAGAAACAGGATTTGGTATCCATTCAGGGAATGAAGTCTGATTAACATTAAGTCCAATGCCAATTATGGAACTGGTAATTAAATCAGACATGAGGTTGTTCTCTATAAGAATTCCGGCCAATTTTTCATTTCCTGAATAAATATCATTGGGCCATTTTATCGAGGATTGAATTTTTGTTTCTTTTAAAAGCTCGCATAAAGCAAGAGAAACAATAACTGTTAACAAAAAGTATTTTTCTGCTTGAATTTTATTTTCAATATAAATAGAGATTAAAAGGTTTTCACCGGGATTGCTATGCCAGACATTTTTACCTTGTCCGCGTCCTGCTGACTGAAAATCTGTCATTAATGCCGTTTTGTCACATATTCTTCCAGCCCTCTTCAATTCCCTAACCAGACTGTTTGTCGACTCACATTGTGCTTCTTTTCTTATAATCCAATG
>JAHEEB010000037.1 GCA_024640925.1 Bacteroidota bacterium
GTTATTAAAATTCCAAAATCCGGATTTTTCCAGAAGATTATACCTGAACAAAAAACAGACACAGTTAAAACATATATAGTTAAAGAAGGCGACACTTTGTACTCAATTTCCAGATTGTATAATGTTTCTATAGCTTCGATGGTAGCAACCAACCCTGACCTTCGTTTTGGGATGAAAGCAGGAATGATTTTACGAATACCGGGTAAAACTTCAGGAGAAAATATTGTCCCATTATATGACACTCTTTTGGTTGCCGATAGCCGAAAAATATATCAGTTTAACCAGGCAAAATGCGATTCGATAAAGAATAAGCAAAGCGTAAATACTATGAAAATAGTAATTATGCTTCCTTTTTATGCTAATGAGATCCAGATCTCAGATACAGCGCAGGCTGACTCAATCCTTAATAACTTTTCTAAAAACAAGCATTTATCCTTGGGTATTCATTGCATTGAATATTATGAAGGTCTTTTGTTAGCTATTGATTCTTTAAAAGAAGCCGGTCGTAAAATTTCTCTCTTCACATTTGATACAGGTTCTGATACAAATAAAATCAGGAAAATATTAAAGGAGATGGAAATTATTAAACCAGACTTAATAATTGGGCCTGTAAATGCAGAATCTCTTGATAAAGTCTCAGTTTATTCAAAAGAAAATAAAGTTCCAATGGTTATCCCTTTCACACGCTTATCAGGAAGCGGTATAAAAGGAAATCCCTACGTCTTCTCAATGATACCTGATGCAAAGACGGAAATGGAAAAATACGCCCAATATTTGTCACAGTATGCCGATCAGAATATTTTAATTGTCCGTCAAGTCGATTCAGCTTCTGTACAAAGTATGCGTGCATTTAAGAAAACCCTTTTCAATTATTGCCAACAGAAGTACGCTAAAACACCCATTCGCTATAAGGAAATCCCTATGAACGACACCTTACAGAAATGCTTACTCCATTCTTTGAGGAAAAAGATGAATAATGTAATATTTATTACATCTGGTAATGAAGCCTATGTTGTGAACCTTGTGGGATTATTGAGTATCCAAAGCGATTATTATTCGATAAAATTGCTGGGAGTACCATCCTGGCAACGATTCAACAATTTACGGGTAGAACAGACACATAAAATAGGTACCGTTTTGTATTCACCTTTTTATATCGATTATACAAAGCCTGAAACGATGCGATTTATCGCTAAATGCAGAACTAACCTAGGTTTTGAGCCAACAAGATTAAATGGAAATAACATTGGATATAATAACACCTACCTTGGTTACGAAACTGCTTTACTCTTTGCCGATGCCTTTTTCAAGTATGGGAGCAACTTTGTAAATTGTGCCTGCTTAATCAACAAAGTATTACCTCAGAGTAATTATACATTTAAAGAAAATATCGAAGGTGGATTTTCAAACAATTCAATAAACATCATAGAGTTCACCAAAGAATATGATGTAAAATTAATTGGAAACTAAGGAAAAACTTTTCTTCTACCTATATTTATTTGGTTGGCCGGTTGTTTCCAGAACATTAGACCAGAGTTCACTTTCAGTTGAAATCATTTTCCGTTTCATAACAGCTAAATGTATAGGAAGTAATGTAAAAATGGAATTCCAACATCCAACAACAAAATTTGTTTTTCCGGCCATTGCACCATGCACAGCATTCTGAGCTAAAAGATTACAAAATATACTATCGTTAGCAGTGGCAGGTGAACTCCTTATTATATAGCTTGGATCAATATATCTTATAGTAAAAGGCATATCTCTTTTTGATAAATCCCGGGTTATTTTATCCTTAAGGAAAAGTCCAATATCGTGATATTTAACATTACCCGAAGCATCGCTGTTATTCGGTTCACTCTCAAAAAGTTTCTGTCCGGCACCTTCGGCTACAACAATTAAAGCATGGTGTTTTCGTTCCAACCTTTTATAAAGAATTTCAAGGAAACCCTTCGGACCAGATAATTCAAAATCCATTTCAGGTATAATTGCAAAGTTCACTTCCTGCACAGCCAATGTTGCATTAGCAGCTATGAAGCCAGAATCACGCCCCATTAATTTTACAAGTGCAATTCCGTTATAAGCTCCTTTTGCTTCGTTGTGAGCACCTCGCAATATCTCTGTAGCAATGGAAAAAGCTGTTTCAAATCCAAACGATTTTTCAATAAAATTTATATCATTATCAATTGTTTTGGGCACAGCACTAATTGATATTTTCAGGCATCTCTTTTTCACTTCCTGATAAATGGCTTGAGCCCCACGCAAAGTGCCATCACCACCAATAGTGAACAAAATATTAATATTCATTCTTTCAAGGGCATCTACAATCTCGCTCACATCCTGATTACCTCTTGAAGAGCCAAGAATACTCCCTCCATTGGTATGGATATCTTCGACTAAATCGGGGTTAAGTTCAACGATTTCATGTTTATATTTCGGAATAAAACCTTCATAACCATATTTGATTCCAACAATTCGTTTAACTCCATACCGGTTATAAAGTTGCATAACCAAACCACGGATAACATTATTCAATCCCGGACATAATCCTCCACAAGTAACAATAGCAGCCTTTGTTTTAACCGGATCAAAATAGATAAATTCTTTAGGTCCGCTTTTCTCAAATGAAACAGGCTGTTTATTATTATTCTTGCACTCTTCATAATAATCAACCGTCGATTTAAGCATTACACGCTCATTATCCAGCACATAATTAAATACTCCATCTTCCAGTTCTTTTGACAATTGCAATGGCGAAGGAATTGTTCCAGTACCTAACCGATCAACGATGAAATCTTCAGGATTATACATAAATATGTTTTTATAATTTGCAACAAAAATAAAAAAACAAGCGATTAAGGCAGTATTTGGATTAAACTATTTTCAAATAGATTGGCATATTGAGAAGAAATTTTACCCCAATTATAATCGTTTTGAGCAATATCGAAAAGAGATGGATTATACAATAAATTATTGTCTTTTATGAGAGAAAGTAATTCGTTGGAATCAGAAAAAAAATGTGCATAATTCTTTGTTGTTGAACGATTAAAAGGATTATCGTGACATAAAAGTTGCTTTTTTGACCACATTGCCGCAACCAAACTTGGATTGGTACCACCCATACTATGTGGATGAATATATCCTTTTACCCTTGAAAAAAGATTGGAAATAGCCTTCGGATCATATTCCTTATCTACAAAAATAATATTCGCAGTGTTTTTATAGAGGTTATTCAAATGTTTACCATACCGTGTATCCTTGTAATTTGAAACCAATATCCATTTTTCTTTAGTAAGGTTTTTGAAACAATCGGCAACTATTTGCAGGTTGTTCTCAGGTTCTGCTCTTGCAATTGTCGAACAAACAGAATCTGTTTCATTTCTTCCCTCTATAAAATTATAGTGATCTCCACCATAGCTTATTATTGTCAGCTTATTCCTGTATTTATAATATTCTTTTATCAGTGATTCATTATCTATTATAATATGGTGTGAAAATTTACATGCAGCTTTTATAGATATTTTAAGATATATTTTTGTTAATAAACTCCATTTAGATCTTTTCCATTCCATTCCATCCGGATGAAAAATAATCTTCTTTTTTCTATACAGAACTCTGAATAATCCAAAAAAAATGCCTGAACTTCCTCCAAGAACCAGCAATATATCTGAGCTTTTTACCGCGTAGATCATACTAACTAAATCATAGAAAATGCTTAAGAATCCATTCGCAGGAAAACCAAGAAATCGCCTGGTAATATTATTCCATAGAGTGTTACTATCTCTTTTAGGATATGCATTTTTACTACAAAAAACTTGTATTTCAAACTGTTTCGATAGTCGAACTGATATATTTTCCGCCAGTGTTTCAAACCCTCCATATCGGGCAGGAATTCCAAGACAACCAATTATTGAAATAGCTTTTTTCATATCACTCAATCACTTCCAAAGTTATTAACAATTCAAAAAAAACAAAACTCAATAATTATCAAGTAACGGTTATTTTATATTGTTTCAATTTAATAATTTTAATTCGTTTTTTCGATGGTTTTTTTTGAAAATATATTAAATGTTAATAAACAATGTATTAATAAAAACCCGCTTAAAATAAACGTTTATATGTCTGATTTACTTAGCATTAAAAAATATATTTTTTTTTCCGAAAATTAATAAGCTGAGAATAAACCCGATATAATTTATTTGACAAAGTCAATAGCCCGGGGTATTTTTTTTTATGTTTTTTTTCACAAAATTGCTACCCTAAATAATTAACAATCGTCAAAAGTTAACCAACTAATTCCTAATTGAATACCAAAAATGCATAGGGAGATCTGGAAAAATTGTTTGAAAGTTATCAAAGATAATGTGCCATCTATGAGCTTTCGAACATGGTTCGAGCCAATCGTACCATTAAAATTGGAAAAAAACGTCCTGACTATTCAGGTCCCAAGTCCTTTTTTTTACGAGTACCTTGAAGAAAAATACATTGAGATTATTAGTAAAACTCTTAGAAAAGAGCTTGGCTTTGACGCAAAGCTTGAGTATAGTGTTGTAATGGAATACAATGCAGCTCATGCTAAAAGTCCTCTCACTATTAATCTACCTGCACAAAATCAAAGGGAGATTAAAAATCGTCCTGTTTCGGTGCATCTTAATGCCGAAGAAAAGACAATAAAAAATCCTTTCATTATTCCGGGATTGAAAAAGCTTGACATAGATCCGCACCTCAATCCCGAGAATTCATTTGCAAACTTTGTTGAAGGAGAATGCAACCGACTTGCTCGTTCTGCAGGTATTGCTGTTTCCAATAATCCGGGGGGCACAGCCTTTAATCCTTTATTAATTTACGGCGATTCAGGATTAGGGAAAACACATTTGGCTCAAGCTATTGGGATTGAAATCAAAGAAAAATTTCCTGATAAAACTGTACTTTATGTGAATGCCAACAAATTCCAAACACAGTTTGTTGAATCAATCAGAAACAACAATCGTAACGATTTTTTGCACTTCTACCAGATGATAGATGCTTTAATTATTGATGATGTCCATGAATTTGCTGGCAAAGAAAAAACACAGGATACTTTCTTTCACATATTTAATCATTTACACCAATCGGGAAAACAATTAATACTCACTTCGGACAAACCTCCTGTTGAACTTCAGGGGATGGAACAAAGACTTCTTTCCCGCTTTAAATGGGGGTTGTCTGCCGATTTGCAAATTCCTGACTTTGAAACTCGTATAGCTATCCTGAAACAGAAAATTTATAAGGATGGCATTATTATGCCCGATGAAGTTATTGAATATATTGCTACTCATATAACCGAAAACATTAGGGAACTGGAAGGTGCTCTTATTTCTTTACTTGCTCAATCGACACTCAACCGCAAAGAAATTACCCTCGAACTGGCAAAAGAGATGATTGACAAACTCATCAAAAATACCAAACGCGAGGTTTCGATCGATTATATCCAAAAAGTGGTTTGCAATTATTTCGACATTGGAGTTGAGATGTTGCAGTCTAAAACCCGTAAACGCGAGGTTGTTCAGGCTCGCCAGGTTGCAATGTATTTTAGCAAAAACCTCACAAAATCTTCTCTTGCAACAATTGGAGCACAGATTGGAGGTAAAGATCATGCAACGGTTCTTCATGCCTGCAAAACAGTCCATAATTTAATCGATACGGACAAACAATTCAGGACTCAAATCGAGGACATTGAAAAAAAATTAAAGTTTTAAATTAAAAAGCAGGTTATATTAAACCTGCTTTTTTTTTGAACTAAATAAATTTTTCCACCTTTGAATTAATTTCATCTTCTGGTTAAAATGGATACACCAAAAGACATTTACAACACATTCAAAAATAATTCAGAGGGTCTTTTTAAAGATCGGGGAAGCAAGTTTCTGGCATTTGGTTTTCCAATTACCGATGAGCAAAAGGCAAAAGAATTGGTCAGTGAAACAAGGAAAAAATACCACGATGCCCGTCATCATTGTTATGCTTATAGAATCGGACCATCAGACAATAAATTCAGAGTAAACGATGATGGAGAACCTTCGGGTACTGCAGGCAAACCTATATATGGTCAAATAATTGCAAATAATCTCTCGGATATTTTAATAATAGTTGTCAGATACTTTGGTGGCACCTTATTAGGAACAAGCGGATTAATAAATGCTTACCGATCTGCTGCAAATGATTGTATTACCAACGCTCAGATAATAGAAAAGGTATTGAAAAGTCCTATAAATCTGCGATACAAATACGAACTATTAAGTAAAGTAATGAGAATTGTAAAAGAAGAGGATCTGGAGATTGATCAACAAGACTTTACCGAGGACTGTAAACTCAGTCTTTTAGTAAGGCAAACAGATTATGAACGAATACAAAACCGGTTCAAAGATATATATGGGATTGAACTGACCTGAATTATAATTTATTATCAACAATCATTGTTTTAACAATACTACTTAAGTAATTTTAATTCATAAACATACTATACGATGAAAAATCGAAGCCTGGTTTCCATCACCGATTATTCAAAAGCTGACTATCTAAGAATATTGGATATAGCAGAGGAATTTGAGAAGAAATCTTACCAAAACCTTTTAAATGGTAAGGTACTCGCTACTTTGTTCTTTGAACCGTCTACCCGGACAAGACTAAGTTTTGAAAGTGCAATCAACCGCTTAGGTGGAAAAGTTATTGGTTTTAGCGATGCAAACACAACTTCGGTTACTAAAGGTGAAACATTATACGATACCATTAAAGTAGTGAGTAACTTTGCCGAACTGATAGTAATGCGACATCCTTTGGAAGGAAGTTCAAGGTATGCCAGTGAGATTTCAAGAGTACCTATAATAAATGCCGGGGACGGTGCTAATCAGCATCCTACACAAACCTTGCTTGATTTATATTCTATTAAGAAGACCCAGGGAACCCTCGAAAATCTTAAGATATTTATGGTAGGAGACTTAAAATATGGAAGAACAGTGCATTCTTTACTGATGGCTCTATCGGAGTTTGGTGCTACTTTTTATTTTATTTCTCCGGATGAATTAAAAATGCCAACTGAATACAAAATGTATCTCGATTCTTGTGGACTTAAATATTATGAATTGAAAGACCTGGATGATTCGATCAACCAGGCCGATATTATTTATATGACTCGTGTACAAAAAGAAAGATTTTCGGATCCCATTGAGTATGAACGAACAAAAAATGCATATGTACTTAAGAGAGACCTCATGAATGGAGTTAAAGACACAATGAGGGTTTTACACCCTTTGCCACGTGTCAATGAGATCGACACGGAATTAGATGATAGTCCTTATGCTTATTACTTCGAACAAACCGAAAACGGGGTATTTGTCCGTCAGGCAATAATATCATTAATACTTGGATTAAAATAAATAACTATATGAAATACAATATACTTGAAGTAAGCGCTATAAAAGATGGTACTGTGATTGATCACATTCCAGCAGGCAATTTATTCAAAGTTATAAACATACTTCACCTGGAAAACATCGAAAATACTATAACATTCGGTACTAATTTTAAAAGTGCAAAACTCGGAAAAAAAGCCATTATTAAATTAACGAATGTTTTCTTTAAAGATAATGATATAAACCGTATAGCCCTTGTTGCCCCTGAAGCTAAACTGAATATTATCAGAGATTACAAAGTTGTAGAAAAAAAAATTGTTGAAGTCCCCGATGAAATTCAAGGTATAGTAAAATGTGTTAATCCAAAATGCATTACCAATTTCGAGAAAGTCACCACAAAATTTACAATCGTTGATAAGAAGAAAATAAAACTAAAATGTCATTTCTGTGAGAAAATTACTGACCTTGAAAATATAAAAAGGGTATAAATAGTCAAACCAGCATTTTAACGTTTAATTCAATTTATCTAAGTCTATCCTGCGATTTTACCAGGTTTTCGTCGTTTCGGATAGACCTGAATGCAAGTGAATGCAATACTGCTGAGATTGCCGGTAATATGATTGCCCATGTATATGAGTGACATTGAACCGAAAACATATTTGAAAAGTAATAAACAAGAAAAACAAAGAAACCAATTAAGCCCAGATTCAATATAATGTTAAAAATACATAACCGCATTTGAAAAATACGTTTCTTAAATGAAAAAACCGTTACCAGACTTATCAAAATAATAATTAAGCTTAGAACAAGAAGTGGATTTGATGTCAGATAAACAGTTTCATTATTAACAAACCCAGATACAAACATATCTGCAGTCATATTTGTTGATGAAAAATGTGACACGGGCAGAAATAATATCAACGCCTGCAAAATAACAGCCACAAAAAGATACACTGATTGAATTCTTTGAATCATAATCTTGCTATTTTATTGAATTGCGGAGTAAATATAAATAAAAGAATGCATTGAACTAACGTTAAAAATACTGAATTTTTCAATCTTCTTAACGATCTGTCGTTGTAAGTGCAAAAAGATATTTATTTTTGAAAAAAATTTACAAACTAATATTAGTCAAACAGGCTATATCTAAAAACAAAGAGAATAATGAAAACTATTTTAGAGAAATCGGCTGATTCCATTCGGTTACTTTCGGCAGCAATGGTTGAGAAAGCAAAATCGGGGCATCCCGGAGGCGCTATGGGTGGCGCTGATTTTGTAAGTGTTTTATATTCAGAGTTTCTAAACTATGATCCCAGTGATGGAAATTGGTACCTAAGAGATCGTTTTTTCCTTGATCCAGGGCATATGTCTCCTATGTTATATTCTATCCTCCACCTGGCAGGTTTTTTCAAGATTGAAGATTTGAAAGAATTCCGCCAATGGGGAAGCATAACTCCCGGGCATCCTGAAAAAGATTTCAATAAAGGAATAGAAAACACATCTGGCCCACTGGGGATGGGACATACTATGGCCGTAGGAGCTGCAATAGCAGAGAGATTTATGTGTGCTCGTTTTGGCGAATGGATGTCTCATAAGACATTTACATTTATATCTGATGGCGGTATTCAGGAAGAAATATCTCAGGGAGCTGGCCGAATTGCAGGACACCTTGGATTGAACAACCTGATTATGTTCTATGATTCAAATGACATACAACTTTCGACTAATACAAATGCTGTAACCAGCGAAGATACAGCAAAAAAATACGAAGCCTGGGGTTGGCGTGTTGTGACAATTAATGGAAACGATGCCAATGAAATTCGTTCTGCACTAAGCAATGCAATTAACGAAAAGGAAAAACCAACCTTAATTATTGGTCGAACCATAATGGGCAAAGGGGCTGTAGATGCTAATGGAAATTCTTACGAAAGAAAATGTTCAACACATGGTATGCCTCTTTCAGAAGCAGGTGCTTCATTTGAGAAAACTGTAGAGAACTTAGGAGGAAAAACTTCTGATCCATTCTTTGTATTTGATGATGTAAAAGCTGAATGGCAGAAAATAAGTCAACAAAAAACAGAAAAAGCAAAAACTCGTAAACAAGCACAAAAACAATGGGAAGAAGCAAATCCTGCTCTTGCAGCCAAATTGCAGAAATTCCTTACATGTGATACTTCGCACCTTGACTTCTCGAAGATTGAGCAAAAGCCCGACAATTCATCACGTGGCGCATCGGGAAATGTACTCGGTTATTTTGCTAAGAATCTTGAAAACATGGTCGTTGCTTCGGCCGACTTATCAAACAGTGATAAAACTGACGGGTTCTTGAAACACACACATGCTTTTACAAAAGGTGATTTTTCAGGTAATTTCTTCCAGGCCGGCGTTGCTGAATTAACTATGGCTGCCATAGCAAATGGAATGGCCATACATGGTGGAATTATACCTGCTTGTGCTACATTTTTTGTATTCTCCGACTATATGAAACCAGCAGTTCGTCTGGCTGCCCTAATGGAATTGCCTGTTAAATATGTTTGGACCCATGACGCTTTCAGGGTTGGAGAAGATGGTCCAACTCATCAGCCAGTTGAGCAAGAAGCTCAGATTCGATTAATGGAAAAACTTAAAAACCATGAAGGTCACAATAGTGTATTAGTTTTAAGACCTGCCGATACTGATGAAACAACCGTTGCCTGGAAGTTGGCTATTGAAAACAAAGAGACACCAACGGCACTTCTTTTATCGCGCCAAAATATCAAATCTCTTCCGGCCATAGGAAAATCAAGGTTCGAAGATTCGGCACAGAGCAAAAAAGGTGGTTATATTGTTTATAAAAGTAAAAAAACAATTGATGTTGTACTTGTCGGAAATGGTTCTGAAGTATCAACACTATATGCCGGCGCCCTGTTAGCTGAAGAAAAGCTTGGCATTGGCGTTCAGGTTGTGTCGGTAATTTCAGAAGGTTTATTCCGTCAACAAGATAAGGCTTACCAGCAGGAAGTAATTCCTTCGGACAAAAAAATTCTTGGACTTACTGCCGGATTACCGGTTGTACTGCAAGGATTAGTAGGCTCAAATGGGAAAATAATAGGAATGGAAAGCTTTGGTTATTCAGCGCCTGCTAAGGTTCTTGACGAAAAACTTGGCTACACTGCAGATAACGTCTTAAATGAGATAAAAAAACTTATCTGACAACATTCACTTTGTTAAATTATTTGAACTTCCCGGAGTATTTCTTCGGGAAGTTTTTTTTTATATTAAGCTCTCAGTTATCTTTTTTATATAAAAAAAATTCTGTCATACTATTCGTTTAAATCTTTTGAAAAATAATATTGTTTACATTTGTTCCACCTAACTTTAAAAATTTATTGCTGTTACAACTTTTAAATCAGATTTTATAAATATAAAAACCAAGTAATTATGAAAAAAATTTACACTCTAGTTTTATTGCTTTTTTTATTAATCCCTCAAGATTTAAAATGTATTTCTTTTGTTTCAACCAATGTAGTTTGTTATGGAACAACTTTAACTGTGGGATCCTTCCTTGATTTGAGCTATTCCTCCGGGAATGAACTCTATTTATATGTCATTAATGACTCCGGTGATGAAGTAGAATTTTATCATAATGCAAGTGCATATGAAAGTTACACAGTTAGTTTGCCCTCTGAATTAGGATATAATGTAATGGATTACAACTCAAGCAGATCTCTGATAATAAAAGCTGTATATTCAACAGGCAGTTTTAACTCCACAAAAACATTTTATATGACCCGAGGTGCAGATCCTTCTTTTAGTCTGCCAACATCAATAAACTATTGGGATGACAACGGATATCCGCGTGCTGAAGCTATTGATCTTGCTCAATATACTGAATCAGGTGATCTGGATGGTAGCTTATTTAATATCAGTTATAACTCCATACAATCAGACTCAAAATATTGGGATGTGAATCTTTTCAATATAACTCAAACAAATATGGTTGTAACATACACTCCTGCAGCAAAAGATGGATGTGGTGAAAGTTCTGTTGAAAGAACAATTTCATTCAATAATTCTACTATAAAATTTAAGACTTTGCTCTCTCAATGCAGACAAACTGAAAAAGTTGATTTATTTAAGTTTGTTGAGTACCCATTTCCTTTAACTTTTGGCAATTATTCCTATTCAGGAACATTTTCATGTCCAAATTACCCTAATGCCCTAACCAACAATCTTCTTGATATTACCCAGATACCTTCAGGAATCAATAGTGTAAGTATAACCTATACAGTTGTTAAAGAAGTTTTGAGTACTTCAACTAGAACAAATTACTCAGCCAGTTTCGCTGTTACTCTTTCAGATAACCCCTTAGAACCAGACGTAGTTTTAGATACTATGTATTGTCCAGGCGATGATGTTACTATAAGCCTCCTCAATAAAGGTCAGAACACTGTTTGGTGGATGCTTAAAAGCGATACAGTTGAAAATCAGGAATCGTATTCAATCAATAATATTTCAGAGTCTGAAGATTTAGTCGTGGCATTCAAGAATGTATATGGCTGTATAACTGAAAAGAATGTACCTGTTAATGTTAATCCAATTAATGCC
>JAHEEB010000478.1 GCA_024640925.1 Bacteroidota bacterium
CAATTGATTTTGTAATCTTTAAACAGCTTATGCCTTTTAAAACCCTTTTATTATAAAGAAGGAGGTACAATTTTTAGAAAATTGTGCGTCCTATGCGTCCTAAATTGGTTAATAGCTTAAAAATTAATTCATTACACAGGACGCGAGAAACTTTTTTCTGCGTCCTAAATGTGTTTTTAACCAAAAAGTGCGTCCTGTTTTATGGAGATTGACAATCCAAATAGGACGCACTCAAAATATCCTGCGTCCTGTTTTGCGTCCTTATGAAACCCTTTATATTCCTGGATTTTCTACTTTTAGGACGCATAGGACGCACAAAATCGAAAAAAAATACCCTCATGTTATATTTAATTATTGAAGTTTTTCTTTTTAAACACGAAAAGCCTGGTGTTCATACTTTTACGCTCCACCAGATTGTCTTCCAGTTCATCAGAATACCGGCAGAACACTTTCAAAAATTTTGAAAAGGTGCTTTGCTTGCCATAATATCTGTGTTCGATAATTTCCGGGTACTCTTCGATAAATTGATTGTACATTGCTTTTTTGTCATACTCCTTGTTAAACTCAATGCCCCCTTTTTTTATGTTTTCACTGATGAATTCAACAAATTCAGGGCAGGTATTGTCGATTAGCTTGCGCCGGTTAAGGTTAATTGCAGGAGCTTCAACAATGCCATTTTTCAGAAACAAACAAATACAATACATCATGAAGTTGTCAAACTCGCACCATTCATTCTCATCCCAGTCACTAAAAAACCATTGTCCAAATTCATCGTATGGACTATACGTTTCGCTGTAATGCTCACTAAGTTCAAATTCAATAGAACGATCTTTAGAGCTAGCTCCTTCAGTTGGTATTGTTTTGTTTGTGGTGACAAGTAACTTAGCCTTAATATTAAATGGCTGCTGGTTCTTCCTGTTTATAGTCAGGTGTTCAGTAATATCGTTATAGAGGTTTTCAAAATCAAAGTTTTTACGAACATCATTCAAACAGACAACCTGAGTATCAAGGTTGGCAGACTCATATTTGTGCTTGTTCGAAGGTTCGAAATCCTTTCCATTAATCTCACAGTAATTTTTTATCCGGCTAAAACTTTTACAAAGTAATGTTTTACCTGTCCTTCCATCAGGTTTGTCAGATATCTTAGAATCAGTTAAAATGGTGGCTTTTAACTTGCGATCGTGGTATGAGTGTAAATTATAGCCAAGGATAGAACAGAGAGCCCCAAAACGTTTTATATCCTTATTGGCAACATTATAAACAAACCGGGCAAACATTCCAAGATTGCGCATTTCCCGTTCTTGTTGTTCTTTATAAGTAAAATTTCTTGGAAGAATCTGTGTTTGCCAAACATACTTTTTTAAACTTGAATATTCATATAGCTTGTATACCTCACTTGTACAGCAGATATATCCGTTTTTGTAGTAAACAAAACCTTCCGTTTTTGTATCTGAATTAAAAATGATCTCTTCCTCACTTTTTAATAGGCTTAATTTGCTTTCGCAGAAATAAGTAGAGGGGCTTTTGTAAATTTTTTCGATCAGGAAGTCACGGTTAACATCAAATTCTAACTTGTGTGGTTGTGATTTTAACCATGAAATAAAATAATCCTGGATTTGTATAATAGTAACTTCATGGACAATCTTTTTGTCTATCCTTACGAATATAAACTGTTTTTCAATATCAAACCGCCGAAAACCAAACATATAGAGCAATTCAATAAATTTCCGGTAATTGATTTTAACATCTGAAATTGTACTATTTCCTTCAATGTCTTTTCCATATATAGGGGTGTAAAAGACTTCCTTTCGAGTTTCATTACAACACTTTCTATCAGAATTATTTCGGATCTTATTTTTATGCGAGTTATTAATTAAGATTCCATAATCTTTTGCTACCTGAAAAAATGATTTGATTGTTATACCGTTTCGGTTACCCTTCAAACATTGATGAAACTGCTTTTCACATTCTGCGGGATTATAACCTGGGTAAAACCGACTCAATCGTTGAAAGATTGGTAATCCGTTTATTCCCAAGCCATCAGCAAGGGCAAAACCCAGTTTTAACCAGTTGTCATAGTTTGGGGTAATATCCATTTTGGAAGCCTCTATGAAGCAGGTTACTTTTTCGACATCCTGGATTAATTTCCTGGAATGATCAATATCTTTTGATAAATCAACAGTCTCATTTACTCTATTGAATATTAGCGATTGTTCATTGACAAATATTTCAGGATCATACGACAAAAAGCATAAACGGCTAACGTCTTTGCACTTTTTATCCATTTCAAGTTTATAGATTTCACAATAATACATTGAAAGCCCTTCAAATATTCTTTCGTGCTGCTGTCTATCGCGACTAATCTTTACTATAGCTTTAACACCTGCTCCGGATGGACTAATAAAGCAACTGAAAGTATATGGATCGTGAACTAATATAGCTTTCACTTCTTGAGGATTAGTTACGTTATCAAAATCCACCTGTAATAAACCAGAATGTTCTATAAAATCGCTGATTGAATGCTTTTCCTTAAATACACCCGAAAGTGTAATTGAAGGTGTATTACGTTTTAACACCTCTCGTTTTTTCTTGTCTGTTTCACCCCTGATGGCCTCGATATGAGATCTAATAACACCTGTGCGTATAATGTTAAAGACTTCTCTAATTGAAACATCTTTTATCTTTTTACCGGAAACATTGGGGAAAAAGGATACCATGTACTCCATAGTTAAGAGTATTAGTTGTTTTCAAAAGTTTTTTAAATGAATTTAGATGAACTGCAATCAAGAATTCCCAATAAAAAATAGTTCAAAAACGTAAAAAAGTTTAACGGGTTTTTCTTCTCTTGAGCAGATAATCATTTGCTCCCTTTTCAACCTCGCCTCGGGTTAATTTCCTGCCACTGTTAAGCCATTCTACTAAGTCTGATTTTTTGAAATATAACTTTTTCCCTTTCTTTATGAAGGGAATCTCATGTCTACAGGTCAATGTATAAATGGTTGGTTTGGCCAGGTTCAAAAGTTCAGATGCCTGAATAATGGTAAGGTATTCTTCTCTTTTAGGTTCTTCTTTTAGTTCATTGTTTCTTTGTTGCAGGTTGTATACCTTTTCTGCGACCTGCGTGGCAATGTCTTCCAATGATAGTGAAGATAAAATGATTTTTTCCATGATATAACAGATTAAATTCTGCAACAAAGAAACAATAGAATTTTATAAATAACTATATTACAAATAATTACATATCAAAATACATATTATTTACCTTCAAATATTATTTCCAATCAAGTTGAGGAGGTTAAGATAATTTTGATTGGTGGTTTTTAGAGGATAAAGTCTGTTAAATGATATGTTTTATCCCGGATTTTGTTTAAATCTTCAAGCAATGCAGTAAGGTCGTAACGTATGGTTTTGGCAATCTGAATGTACCGGATGTAACTTTTAGTTCTCCACTGGTGCATAGCAAGCTTTTTTACTTTGAGGATTTTACAAACATCACTTTCTTTACAAAGATGAATTGTTTCAGTGTGATTATTCGTTATATATACCGACAATAAACTGATAATCTCTTCGATATTGTATATTAACGGTTTTCTTAACCTTATGGTCAGGTTTTCCAATTCTGAAAAGTTGATTGTTTTTCTATCAGGGTAATTTTTCTCCCAAACATCTAAAACCTTTTTGATATCCATAACTTTATAACTGGCTTTCATATTTTATATTGATAGTATAATATATTAATAATAACAGGAAAAATTTATTGTTGCTAGTAATTACAAATCTGTTAGAAGAGATGAATTCTTTTTTATTGTTTCATCAAGAAAGGAATCAAGATAATTTTCTGTTGTTTTCAAATCGCTATGACCAAGGCTATCCTTTATATAATCAATGGATGCACCTTTTCGTTTCAAAACAGTGGCAAAGCTGTGACGGGCAGCATATGTAGAAATACTTGAGTCAATTCCAATATTTGAAGCAATTTGCTTCAAATATTTATTTACATTTCTAGTAAAGAATTGTATTTTATCGTGTTCTCGTTTCGCATCAATACCTGGGTCCAGGATAGGGAAAACATAACTGTCAGGCATATTTGCCGGATTTTTATATTTATTAATAATTACTTTCACTTCAGGAGTCAGAAAACATCGTATCGCTTTAATATCATTTCTCTTGGTTCTGGATGTTTTTTTCCTGATGAAGGTTAGATATTCTCCATCGAAATTTTTGTTTTGGAGCCGGCAAATGTCAGCCATATTCATACCATTGCACAAGTAACTAAATATCCAGAAATCAAGAGCTTTCCTTTCACTAGCCACTTCTGTTTTATAATTCAATAGCTTTTTCAAATCGTCGAAGCTTAACGCCTGTTTTTCATTTCTACTGGCAGGAATATCATAACTATCACGTTTAAATGGATATAACTGAGGCTTTAAAATGCCTTTATCAACAGCCTGTTTTACCAGATGTCGCAATGAGCGCAAATAAATTCCGACAGTGGTAATTGATTTACCTTTTTGAAGCATATCCTTTTCATAATCATGTAAGAACTCAGGAGTGATATCATGGAATGAGAGTTTCTTCGTGAATTGTTTCAAAGAACTAAGAGCAGATTGATATGCAACAGCATTTCCGATTCGA
>JAHEEB010000038.1 GCA_024640925.1 Bacteroidota bacterium
CTGGGTTAATCGCGAGTTCCATCTTAATCTCGCCGCTAACTTCGGTAAGCGATGGAGGAACAAAAGTAAGGTTCCCAGGTTCAATAATCAGCTTGGTATTGGTAGGTGCATTAATTGTCGATTCAATCTTTAGAGAATACCCATTTCCATCGAAATTAACTGACTGGCTGAAACTGTCTGCTAGTTTAAGAGAAAGCCCATCTGGTTTACCACTGAACCTTTCGGGAAACATTTCTAGTAGAACCATATCCAGCACAGGTGGATTGGCTGTTTCGTCTACGATAACAGGAATATTTGCTGCTGCCAGTACCTTTGAAATGCTTTTTAATAATTTGGTTTCGTCAAATGTATCGTTGCCCCAGCCATAAATAGTTTTAATTAGTTCACCAGGGCTCGATAATAAATCGCCTAACTTGCTCAGATCCAATAATTTTTCTGTGTAGGGTGGTTTTAGAGGATCGGTTGAACCAACATTTTTATCTGTTGCCTGAATAACTCCAATAAACTCAAATATTTTAGCAACAATTGGTATTTTTTCTTCAACCTCGGAGATCAGAGCATATGATAACAGTTTTTCAGCAAGTTCGCCGGCAAATTGTTTATATAAATTTTTCTCGGCTGTAGGCTTAGAATTGGCATATGTATCGATAGCATTGGCAACATCAGAAAATTTTTCAATAACATCTTTAATAGTCACAATTAAGTTTATACCTACCGAAGTAATCTGACCATAATCTTCATCTTTAATTGCTTTAGCTAAGTCAGTTACAAGATCGGGTAATTCGGTAAGTCTGGAGATAAGTGTTGACAATGATGTACTGAACCCGGAACTACTATCTAAATCTTCGGGAAATTGCACGCCCATTTCCGCAAAAACAGTACGTACATTACCCGATTCAATATTTTCTTTCAGTGAATTTAGAACATTTGTAACTTGAACCGCTATAAGCTCTATTGTACCTGCATTGTTTGGCATAATATGACTATTTAAGATGAACAGGAATATTTATGAAGTCAGAAGTTCAATAATATCATTGTTGGTCTGACATAGATCTGCAGCTAAATACACTTTTTTGGCATATTTTTCCATATCTGTTTTCAAGAGACTGCTACCAGTGAAAACCAATGCCTCATGCATTACAGAGAGTAATTGCCGGATAGTAATCCCATTCCATTCTTTCGTTATGTTTTCATCATCATTTTTTAGTTTTCTTATCAATAAAGCTACATAAGCTGGTCCCTGGTTACGTTGCCAGGCTACAACTACCTGGCGGTTATGATTAACTAATCGACGAATTTCTTCAGAATGTTGTTTCAGACACCGGAGAATATCTTTTCCTTTTTCTGTCTGCTCAAGTTTTTCACGGTATTTATCGAAATACTTTTTATAATGAGTACTCTCTTCATCTGATATCTTTGCAGTTACTATGGATTGTGCTCGTGAATGGGTTACAATTGTTGCTGAATCACCTCCTGGTGCGGGCGTCGGGTTTATTGTGATGTTCATACAGGAAGCATCGATGACATTGTGGATATTATTGGCAACGCCATTAAATGGGACTTCTTCAACACTTCCAGCCATAATTAATCCAACAACCTGATTAATTGAATTCAGTAATACTGAACCTGAATCTCCTTTATTGATAACCCTCTTATTTGTACCATCAATATGTTCAAAGGTAATTTGATCTAAAAAGCGAGTTGTTGAGTTATCTTCTTCAGTAACATCAACCGGTGAGCCAATTATTCTTACAATTCCTTCAGTATAACCAGTTTTGGCACCAACTTTTTTTACAAGATCATTCTCTTCAACTGGCACCATGGCTCCAGAAACAGAATGGGGATGGAGAGGAGCTATACCATCTATCCTTATTCCTCCATCAATCTCATTAATATAAGAAATGTCTGAATTAATTTTTGCTATTCCACAATCGACATTCCCATTGTTTCTTCTCCTACTGTCTTTAACAAGTCCGATAACATTGCATTCGCAGCACCAGGAACAACTAATATCGGGCTGGCTGACCCTAATATCGCGTTCAACAGGTGTTGGTGAGTTATCAAAGTATTGATCATACAAAACATGATGATTGGTAAGTACTACAGTGCCATGAGTTGGATGGGTTGCCATACAACCTAAGGTTCCGGTTCCATTATTTTCTTCTGAACCCATTTTTACTCCCCCTCTGATAGGGCGAATTGTTTTTGATGCTTTTGTAATTTTAACTACATCTGTTTTAATCCCATTAATCTCTTGTGGTATAATTTCTTCTGGCAATAGTTCTTCTTTTGTTTTCTTTTCCTCTACAAAAACAACATATACCGATTCTTCGGTGTATTTGCCTTTTGTTTCTTTCTTTCCTACACCAACATCAATCACACCCGGAATCTTCTTTAGCTGCTCTTTAACAGCCAAGAATTTCTCATATTTTTCCTTTCTTTCTTGTTCAGTCATGGGAATGTTATTATTGTTCCGAATAATTATTTATAAGCGATATATTCAACTATTTTGTGAGCATTATTGCTTCTGGCAAAAGCTTTTACCAGTTCTTCCGAATAATTATGGATATCTTCCCTGAGATTAATGCTGCCGAATTCCAGGAATATCTTTCTCATAGTATCAATTAATGATATTACAGAAATGCCATTAATCTGAGTCTGGAAATTGTATTCAGGTGTTTTAATGCTCTTTACAAAGGAAGCCAGAAAGGCCTGTCCCTCATTTTTATTCCATGCTACCTTGGCAGGCCTGCATGTATTGATCATATCCCTTACTTCGTTACGGTGACGATAATATAAAAGGATAATTGTTTTTCCAAAATCAGATTTATTTAATTGGTTCTCCAAAAAACTAACCCGGTAACTTGTTGCGAATTCATCAGGAATTGAAATGGAGGAAGCCATGGAACCTCCTCGGACTAACGAAGGAGATCCACCACCACCACTGGGAAATGCACCGGACGGAATAGTGATTCCAAGTCGGGATATTACTTCGTGGATTTTATTAGCTACACTTGTACCATCTTTCTCTGTCGAACTGCCTGTTTTATAAGGTGATGCAAAATGAAGGGCAACTACCTGATCGGAACTATTTAATATTACGGATCCAGAGTCACCACTAAAATTAAACCTATCGGTAGGGGTTGGTGGTATTGAATGAATTTGTCCTGAAAAAGTTGTACCATCTACAACTAAGGAATAATTAATACTTTGAACAGAACCGTTTGTTAGCCCTGTTGTTTTGCCTCTTTTCTTTACAGGGTCACCAACGCGGACAGATGTTTGAATGCCTCCCACATCAAAAGGTGCAACTGAACCCATAACGGTGCCAATTTCTTCTATCTCATTTACTTTTTCGATAGAAGAATCAATTGCGCAAATTGCGGCATCTATTACTCCGTCCCTTATATTATTTAGTATTGTCCCCAGTTTATCACAATCGCAACACATACAACTCACCCAAAATTCTGGCTGACCAATGCACGAACCCGGCCCACTACCTGTTGGTCCATGTCCGCCATGAGCACACATTACATGACTATTGCTCAACCCTACTATATGATTGTTGCTTGTTAATCTGGCAAAACACCCCATAGTGCCAACGGAATAATGTCCATCAGATTCTCTGATTCCATTACTTATCTGGATTCCCCCTTTTAATGGTCTGTATTTTTTTTTATCAGGCAGAGTGCCATTATCAGAGGAACCTTTCGTAATTTTTACCACATCGGTTTTAACCCCGTATATTTCTTTTGGGATAACATGCTCAGCACTTAAATCAATTTCCTTTTTCTTTTCTTCGACATATACAATATAAGATATGGTATCGGTAATTTCATCACCGGTTTGTTTAAAACCTATATCAACAGCTATAACTCCGGGAATTTTTTTTAGTTCTGTTTCAACTTCAGAAAAGACCTTTGGAAGTTTGTTCTGTTCCTCATGTAATTGCTTTAACGATTTCATACTTGTTATTTGGATTTAGGTTTTTATTCATTGAAACCATTAAGAGTACTCCGGATGATAAACTAATTATCAGAAGTAATCTTAAATGTTCAAAAATGTTGGTCCTGTTTTTTTCATTGATGGTTTGGTTTTCTGAAAAACAAACAGTAGAGAACGGGTTGATAAAAAAACAAGTTAAGGAATAATCGTTTTCGTGTATTGTAAAAATCTGCCAAAATGAATGGATGGGGAATATTTTTTATAGAAAACGAAAGAATGTGATAAAAATTAAGACATATTTTGAAAATCTAAAATAGGGGGATGATTGAAATAAAATATATATAATATGCTTTATACCCATAAATAATTGATGTAATAATTAAAAAAATATAAAATAATAAAAAAAGGCTATAAAATTAATGGGTATTAAAAACAAATATCATATTTTTGACGTATATATTAATAAATTAAAATTATAAGCTATAAAAGTTCCGGATTTCAGTTTTTGCATTTTTAGTTTGTTTTAATTACAATTTATCATTGCAAATACCTCTTGCATGTTTCGCTTCTAAGATGTTTTTTGCTATGAGTACATTAAGAATTGAACAGAATAAATCAATAATAATTTCAATTTAAAAGAAATATTCATAAAAATTAATAAAAAAGAAAGATATACTTGCAAATAACTTATTGATTAATTATTTTTGCATCGATATAATGTCAATTACAAAGTAAAAAATAGCAAAGAGTAATAATATGTCAAACTAACAATACTTAAAATTATGTCATCATTAAGATTTAAAGCGGTAGAGGAAGCTTTCAAGAAAAAAGCTTTATGCATTGAACCACCTGCACAATTTACCTCGGACTATTATGGAAAGTATGTATTTACAAAATCTGTAATGGCTAAATATTTGTCGAAAGACATAATGAAATCATTGAGTAATTCCATTGAAAAAGGAACTACAATTGATATAGCTATTGCCGATGGTGTAGCAACGGGTATGAAAACCTGGGCTATGGAATTGGGCGCTACACATTATACACACTGGTTTCAGCCATTAACCGATGGTACTGCCGAAAAACATGACTCATTTATTGATTATGTTGCGGGTCCGGGTGAAGCAATTATCGAAGAATTTTCAGGAAAATTACTTGTTCAGCAGGAACCAGATGCATCTTCATTTCCAAGTGGTGGCATTAGAAGTACATTCGAAGCGCGTGGTTATACAGCCTGGGATCCTTCGTCGCCTGCCTTTGTAGTTGATGACACCCTGGTAATTCCAACCATTTTCATCTCTTATACCGGCGAAGCCCTCGATTTAAAAGCACCTCTTTTAAAAGCATTAAGTGCAGTTGATAAAGCAGCTACTGCAGTATGTCAACTGTTTGATCCAAATGTAAAAAAAGTGGTTTCATTTTTAGGATGGGAACAAGAATATTTCCTTGTTGACGAAAGTCTATATGCAACTCGTCCCGACTTATTGTTAACTGGTCGTACTTTGCTTGGTCATGAATCGGCAAAAAATCAGCAATTGGAAGACCATTATTTTGGTGCTGTTCCAAGTCGTGTTGCTGCTTTTATGAAAGATATCGAATTTGAAGCATATAAATATGGGATACCAGCCAAAACCCGTCATAACGAGGTTGCTCCCAACCAGTTTGAGTTAGCACCAATTTATGGTGAATGTAACCTGGCTGTTGATCAAAATTTGTTAATGATGTCAATTATGAGGCGTGTTGCTCGCAGACACGGTTTCCGTTTATTACTTCACGAAAAACCATTTGCTGGAATTAATGGTTCAGGTAAACACAACAACTGGTCGTTGGGAACTGATACGGGTGTAGGTTTATTTACACCAGGAAAAACTCCTGAAGCAAATTTACAGTTCGTAACATTCCTGGTAAACACATTAATGGCCGTATATAAACACAATGCTTTGCTTAAAGCATCGATTATGACTGCTCAAAATGCTCACCGTTTGGGAGCTAATGAAGCACCTCCGGCTATTGTTTCAGCTTTTCTAGGAAAACAATTGACATCCATTCTTGACAAACTGGAAAGCAGTAGCACTGAAGATGCGATTATAATAGACGCCAAAAAGAAACTACATTTAGGAATACCTCATATTCCTGAAGTATTTTTGGATAATACTGACCGCAACCGTACATCTGCATTTGCCTTTACAGGGAACAGGTTTGAATTCCGTGCAGTTGGTTCTTCTGCAAACTGCTCTTCTGCAATGGCCACTTTAAATGCAGCTGTAGCTGAACAACTAACCCTTTTCAAGGCTGAAGTTGAAGCAAAAATAGCTGCAGGCTCAAAGAAAGAAAAAGCTATTTTTGATGTTATTAAAAAATACATCAAGGAATCTAAAGCCATTCGTTTCGATGGTAATGGATACAGCGATGAATGGAAGATTGAAGCTGCTAAACGTGGATTGGATTGTGAAACAAGCGTTCCTAAAATTATTGAAGCATATACTTCAAAATCAAGCATAGAGTTATTCAAATCAACCGGAGTATTAACCGAGGTTGAACTTCATGCCCGAAACGAAGTGAAATGGGAAACTTACATTAAAAAGATTCAGATTGAGGCACGTGTATTGGGTGATTTAGTTCTCAACCACATTATTCCGGTTGCAAAACGTTATCAATCACTTCTTTTAGATAATGTATTAAAAACCAAAGCTGTTTACTCATCTGAAAAAGCAGAAAAAATTTCTGCCTTAGATTTGGCTTTAATCGAAGAAATTTCTGAACATGTTTCAATCATCAAGAAAAACGTTGATGATATGGTTGAAGCTCGTAAAGTGGCTAACAAAATAGAACATGAAAAAGAAAAAGCCAATTCATATCATGATGTGGTTTTACCTTATTTCGAGGTAATCCGTTATCATGTTGATAAACTTGAAATGATAGTAGATGATGAAATGTGGACACTTCCAAAATACAGAGAATTACTCTTTATTCGATAAATTGATCATAATCTGCTAAATATTCAATAATTTTAATGTAGTGGGAGGACTTTTCATAGTGCTTCCACTATACTTTTATACCAAAGGTTTACAAGGGAATTCTCTCTTCGTAGCAATTACGAAAGCTCTGATTTATAGAGATGTAAAGTTGACGAAGATGTACAGTTATCTCAAGATAAAGAAGTGATTTTCTAACTTTTTCAAAAAAAATAAGCTATGTGTGGAATAGTATGTGCATTTGATATAAAGCAATCTGTTACTGATTTGCGTCCGGAGATTCTAAAAATGTCGAAAAAAGTCCGACACCGTGGACCGGACTGGTCGGGTATTTTTTCTAATGAAAAAGCAATTCTTGCTCACGAACGTCTTTCGATAGTAGATCCTGAGTCGGGGAAACAACCGCTGTTTAGCAAAGATGGAAAGCTCGTTTTAGCGGTAAATGGTGAAATATATAATCACCAGGAAATTCGTAAACACCTGGAAGTTAATTACGAATTTATGACAAAATCGGACTGTGAAGTGATTCTGGCCCTTTATCGTGAAAAAGGTCCTGACTTTTTTGAGGATCTGAATGGAATTTTCGCTTTTGCCCTCTACGATATTGAAAAAGATGTGTTCCTGATTGGTCGCGACCATATTGGAATTGTTCCGCTTTACCATGGTTGGGATGACAAAGGTACTTACTATGTCGCTTCAGAACTGAAAGCACTTGAAAATCAATGTTCTAAAATTGAAGAGTTTCTGCCCGGTCAATATTATTTTAGTCCAAACGGAAAACCTACTAAATGGTATACCCGCGATTGGATGGAATTCGACTCGGTTAAAGATAATGAAACCAACATCGATATTCTTCGTAAAGCATTGGAAGATGCGGTTCAACGTCAGTTGATGTCCGATGTTCCATATGGAGTATTGCTTTCAGGAGGATTAGATTCTTCTATTGTTTCGGCAGTGGCTAAAAAATTTGCAGCCAAACGTATTGAATCAGGTAACACTCAGGATGCATGGTGGCCCCAGCTTCACTCATTTGCAGTTGGATTGAAAGGTTCGCCCGATTTAATTGCAGCCCAAAAAGTAGCTGACCATATTGGTACCGTTCATCATGAGATTCATTTTACTGTTCAAGAAGGGCTTGATGCCATTCATGACGTGATTTACCATGTTGAAACATATGATGTTACAACTATTCGTGCCAGTACACCCATGTACTTATTAGCCCGTGTTATTAAATCAATGGGTGTAAAGATGGTGCTTTCGGGCGAAGGTGCTGATGAAATTTTTGGTGGTTACCTTTATTTCCATAAAGCTCCTAATGCTGAAGAATTTCACAAAGAAACGGTTCGTAAACTAGACAAACTTCATTTGTACGATTGCCTCCGAGCGAACAAATCTCTTGCCTCATGGGGTGTAGAAGGGCGTGTACCATTTCTTGACAAAGAATTTATGGATGTGGCTATGCGACTGAATCCCAACGACAAAATGGCTGGAAAGGGTAAAATGGAGAAATGGATTTTGCGTAAAGCTTTCGAACAAATGTTACCCGAAAGTGTTGTATGGAGACAGAAAGAACAATTCTCGGATGGTGTTGGCTATGGTTGGATTGACACACTTAAAGAATTAACTAGCAGAATGGTGAGCGATGAACAGATGGCGAAAGTAAAAGAAACCTTCCCCATTAATCCTCCCATGAATAAAGAAGAATATTATTACCGCACCATTTTCACCGATCATTTTCCTTCAGAACAAGCAGCATTATGTGTGCCTTCTGTTCCTTCTGTAGCTTGCAGCACACCCATTGCTTTGGAATGGGATGCAGCCTTTAAAAATTTAAACGATCCTTCTGGACGCTCAGTAAAAAGTGTACATGAGCAAGGATATAAGTAAATCTGGTTGATTAACCATTTTAATAAAAACACAGATATAATATGGTTAGCAAATGCTCACTGCGACATTCATATTCGAAGAGTTTTTTAGTACAAAAAGCACAATAACACATTAAATAGTAATGGTTTATTTTAAAAAACCTGAAATAACTTACAGATTAATACAAAAACTATCGATTAATAAATAGAATATAAACATTTTTAAACAAAAAATTTATATTCTAAAATAATATGTTTTATATTTGCAAAATGAAAGTAAATAGTATATTATATTTATACTTATATTGTATTAGATAAGTATTTATTATGAATTATTAGTTTAATCATAAATAAACTTATAATATATAAATATAACTCTTTCATTATTATTATTTAAGGGTGAAGTAAATGGAAGAAAAAGGACCCTTTTAACGGATTAAAAAATTATACGATATGCAATCTATTTATCCGAGAGAACAGGGATTATATCATCCCGAATTTGAGCATGATGCCTGCGGAGTGGGTCTGTTGGTAAATATACATGGCGAAAAATCGCATGAAATTGTTGAGAAAGGCCTTCAGGTATTGGAACATATGGTACATAGGGGAGCTGAAGGTGCCGATAATAAAACCGGTGACGGAGCAGGTATGCTGATACAGATCCCTCACGAATTCATTCTTTTGCAGGGAATTCCCGTTCCGGAAAAAGGAAAATATGGCACAGGATTGGTTTTTTTACCTAAAAATGAGAAGGAACAAACATGGTGTTTGGAAACCATTAAAGATGTCTTAAGCGAGCAAAAACTCAACTTATTGGCTGTTCGTGATGTTCCAGTGAATAGCGATATACTTGGAGAGACAGCCAAAGCGGCTGAACCTGATATTAAACAGATTTTCGTTACCGGAGAGAGTTCACGTGATGATCTGGAAAGAAAACTATACATCTGCCGGAAAAAGATAGAAAAATCAGTACTGAAATCAAGTCTTCGAATAAAACGGAGTTGCTATATTGTAAGTCTTTCCACTAAAAATATTGTTTACAAAGGGATGCTGTCGTCTTTGCAGTTAAGAGAGTATTTCCCCGATTTAACGAATCAATACTTTACAAGCGGATTGGCATTGGTTCATTCTCGCTTTAGCACAAACACTTTCCCAACCTGGGATTTAGCGCAGCCATACCGTTTGCTTGGTCACAATGGCGAAATCAATACTATTCGCGGAAACCGCACCTGGATGGAAGCCAGAGAAAGCTTACTCGATCCAAAGCTTCTGAATTGTACTATTCAGGAAATTTCTCCTATTCTTCAACCTGAAATGAGTGACAGTGCCTCATTGGATAATGTGCTGGAGTTTTTTGTTATGTCAGGAATGAGCCTTCCTCATGCATTATCTATGATGGTACCGGAAAGTTGGAACGATAAGAATCCAATTTCAACCGATCTGAAAGCGTTTTACGAATATCACAGCATTTTGATGGAACCATGGGATGGTCCTGCAACTCTCCTGTTTTCTGATGGCCAGTATGCCGGAGGAATGCTTGATAGAAACGGACTTCGTCCTGCCCGATATCTTATTACCAATAATGATATGCTGGCGATGGCATCGGAAGTTGGGGTGCTGCCATTTGAACCTTCGGAGATCAAAGAAAAAGGCAAACTCCAACCTGGTAAAATGCTTTTGATTGATACCCAAACAGGAACTTTATACAGAGACGAAGAACTGAAAAAAACTCTTGCCCAGGCAGCTCCATATAATGAATGGCTTTCTAAAAACAGAATTAACCTGGAACAATTGTCTTCAGGCCGCACAGTCAAAAACTCTCCTAAAGAATTTTCCTCTCTTTTGAAATGCTTCGGATATACAAAAGAGGATATCGAAAGAATTATCATTCCTATGTGTGTTGAAGGAAAGGAACCTGTTTCTTCAATGGGAAATGATACTCCTTTAGCTGTATTGTCGAATCAACACCAACGGTTATTCAATTATTTCCGTCAGCAATTTGCACAGGTAACCAATCCACCTATCGATTCAATACGGGAAGAACTAGTTATGTCTCTGACATCATATATAGGTGCTATAGACAAGAATCTTCTTGAACCTTCAGCAGAACATTGCAAAATGCTTAAAGTTAAGAGTCCGATTCTTACCAACCAGACCATGGACATATTGTGCAATCTGAGTTATAAGGGTTTTAAAACCATTATTCTTCCCATGTTTTTTAAAGAAGAAGATGGTTCAAAAGGATTGGAAAAAGCAATTGAGGAATTATGTCTGAAGGCTGAGACAGCTGTTGATAACGATTATAATTATATTGTACTCAGCGACAGGGGAGTAAATAAACTACTTGCCCCAATTCCTTCCTTATTAGCTGTTTCCGCGGTACATCACTACCTTATCTCTAAGCGTAAAAGGATGCAGATTGCACTTATTGTTGAAACTGCTGAAGCCCGTGAAAATATGCATTTTGCTCTCCTTCTCGGATATGGAGCAAGCGCTATAAATCCTTATCTGGCTTTTGGTGTGCTGAATGAACTAGTAAATACAAAGAAAATATATCTTGATTTTCATACGGCAGAGAAAAACTATATCAAAGCCATTGACAAAGGGTTGCTTAAAATAATGTCAAAAATGGGGATTTCGACCCTTAGAAGTTATCGTGGTGCAAGAATATTTGAAGCAATCGGACTATCAAGCAGTGTTACCAATATGTATTTTGGTGGAACTGTATCAAAGATTGAAGGTATAGACCTTGAGGATATTGCCATAGAAGCAATTGAATCTCACCGTAAATCTTTTAACCCTGATTTAGCTTCGCAACCGTTGGAGAATACAGGACAATATGCTTATCGTAGAAATGGTGAGCAACATGCATGGAATCCGGAGACAATTTCAGCCTTACAATTGGCAACACATTCGGGTAATTATCAAAAATTCAAAGAGTTTACCCGATTGGTAGATGAAAAATCGGAGCCAATGTTTCTGCGCGATTTTATGGAATACAAAAGAAATCCCATAGACATTAGTCTGGTTGAACCAGTTGAGGCTATTACCAGGCGATTTGTAACCGGAGCGATGTCTTTTGGATCAATAAGCAAGGAGGCACATGAAGCTTTGGCAATAGCCATGAATAAGCTGGGAGGAAAGAGCAATACCGGGGAAGGAGGAGAAGATCCTGA
>JAHEEB010000479.1:0-473 GCA_024640925.1 Bacteroidota bacterium
ACATTTAACTACTTTTCCAATAACACCCTCACCAATACGATATACTCCTCTGGCTTTAGCTTCTTCAGTAAGTCCAAATCCTCTTTCAATAAAAATACTTGAATTTTCCCTGTTTAATATAGTGATGAAAACTCGCTCAGCGTTCATATAATGCGCCACAAGTCCAAGAATATTATCAAGATCCGCTTTTATATTTTTTGTTTTATTTAACATAGAGCTAATCTCGAAAAGAAGTGGTAACTCAGCTTCTGCATAACATTCGCGACCGGTTATTTTGCAAATATTTGATGAAAAAATCATATCACCTCCTTTTCAAAAATCATAAAAACGCCAACTATTATATTAAAACACAAATCTTAACTGAATACTATTCTCTTTCATGAAAATCTATATAGGAATTTTGTGTAAATACATTCATATAGGCTGGCCGGATTATTCGGCGGGCATCAAAAGTAAGCTCTTCTATCCGGTGC
>JAHEEB010000479.1:483-4628 GCA_024640925.1 Bacteroidota bacterium
ACCACCCGGCAATGCGAGACATTGCGAATAAGGGAGTGTATAGTGGTTCTTTTATCCCGATACAGTTATAGACAAAACCAGAATAAAAATCGACATTGGCACATACACGCTTTGCAACCTTATCTCCTTTGAAATCATAGAAAATTTGAGGAGCGAGGGTTTCAATCATTTCATAAAGTTCATATTCTTCCAATCGACCTTTTTCTTTTGCCAGCTCTCGGGCTTTTTTCTTTAATAAAATAGCACGTGGGTCAGAAATTGTATATACTGCATGTCCAATGCCATAAATTTTCCCTGAACGGTCGTACGTTTCTTTATTCAGTATTTTAAGCAAGTAGTCAGTTACTTCCTGTTTATTATCCCATCGTTTTACGTTCTCCTTAATATTATCCATCATGCATAATACCTCATGGTTTGCTCCGCCATGAAGAGGCCCTTTTAACGAAGCAATTGCAGATGCAACGGCTGAGTATGTGTCTGTTCCTGTCGAACTTGTTACACGAATTGTAAAGGTTGAGTTGTTTCCACCACCGTGATCAGCATGTAGCATAAGAGCCAGGTCAAGAATATCCGCTTCAAGCCTGGTATATTTTTCTTCACCTTTTATCATCAATAGAAAGTTCTCTGCCGTACTCATTGATGAATCAGGATGACGGATTGACAGTGTTTTGTGCTGATAGAAATGACGTAAAGAGTGATATGAATAAGCAATAATGGTTGGAAACTTGGCTATAAGGTTCAATGATTGGTTTACCAGGTTTTCGGGTGAAGTGTCATCTGCATTTTTATCAAGATTATATAAACCTAAGACCGAACGGGCTAATATGTTCATTACATTTTGCCCCTTATTTGTAAGAATCATACTGTTTGTAAACTCATCGGGCAATTCCCGCAAAGAACCCATATAATCCATAAAATCAGCAAGCTCCTGGCTGTTTGGCAGATTCCCGGAAAGAAGCAAATAAACAACTTCATCAAAACCATGACGTTTCTGGTTAATTGCTCCACAAACAAGATCTTCTACGTCAATTCCACGATAAATTAATTTACCATCAATAGGGATAAAAGAATCGCCCTCCTTTTTATAACCTACTACATCGCCAATGTTTGTAAGTCCAACAAGAACACCAGAATGATCGGCATTACGCAATCCGCGTTTCACACTATATTTCTCGAACAATCCTGCATCAATTTTTGATGCTTTTACAGCTGATTCCGAGAGGTGTTTAACAATTGATGGTGTGTTTAACTGACTCATATAGCTTTTTATTAAATTATATTTATCTGAATTATAATGCAGCATCAAAGCTGTATTTTTATTGTTACATGGGTTCTATTTCATCCATAGTGTATCATAGTAATATAAGAAGGGATACAAAAACTATCTTTCAGATTTTTTTGTATCCCCGCATAATAAACTATCAATAAAAACTAACTTTGTTATCTCGATAAAGGTGTTTCAGAGTTCTTATCCATTTTAATCCCTGCATAACCTTCCACTCCCATTTCAGGAATATCCAGACCATCCAGCTCAGCTTTTGCATCAACCCTGTTACCTACTAATTTATCAGTTAATTTAAAAACAATGAACCCAATAATTCCAACATAAATTATGTTGGTAGCGACTCCAATTAACTGAGCAACAAACTGACTGCTATCGCCATAAAATAGACCGGTTACTTTTCCTGCAACACCGTTCCATCCTTCGCCATAACTACCATCAGCAAATAATCCAAGAGCTAAACATCCCCAGGCTCCATTAAATCCATGAACTGCAATGGCACCAACAGGATCATCAATCCTCAGTTTCTTTTCAATAAAGAAGGCAACTTCAATAACCAGTACACCTGAAATAAGTCCTATTATGGCAGCACTTCCGACACTTACAAAAGCACACGGGGCAGTAATTGCAACCAATCCTGCTAACATACCATTTAACATCATGGTCGGATCGGGTTTTTTAGTCCGGAATAACCACATCCATAAAGTAGATGCTAAGGCACCAGTTGCTGAGGCAATCATTGTATTTACCGCAACAATTGAAATTCGCAGATCGCCTCCTGCCAGTGTGGAACCAGGGTTAAATCCGAACCAACCAAATGCAAGAATAAAAGTCCCAATAATTGCCATTGGTATATTGTGCCCGGGTATTGCGTTAGCAGAGCCATCCTTATTGTATTTTCCAATACGTGGCCCTATCATTTTTGCTCCAATTAATGCGAGAACTCCCCCTGTTAGATGTACAACAGACGAACCGGCAAAGTCAACATGTCCATGACCGAGTCCAAATTGATTGCCTAATTGAGCTAACCAACCACCGCCCCATACCCAGTTGCCATAAATAGGATAAATAATGGTGCCAACTGCTAATCCATAGATAAAGAATGAAGAATATTTCCAGCGTTCTGCCATTGATCCGGTAGGTATTGTAGCTGTAGTATCCATAAATACCATCTGGAATAAAAACATACCAAATACGGCTACATCATAAGTCCCTGAAAGGAAAAATCCTTTTCCTCCAATTATTCCGAAGGAATGTCCGAATAAATTAATCACAACTTCATGGTTGAGACCATCATATCCGCCCAGTGTGCCTAATGGACCTACCCCTCCAAACATAAAAGCAAATCCGCAGATAAAGAATCCAATCATTCCTAATGGATATATTAAAAAGTTCATCGACATTGTATGTGCCGCATTTTTTGCCCGGGTCAGACCAGATTCGACCATTGCAAAACCAGCCTGCATAAACATTACCAGGAACCCACATATTAACAACCATACCATATTTATGGAAACCTTATTATGGCCGGCTAAGTCGGCCACATCAGATAATGTAGCCTCGTCACCCGAGGCAGCAACAATCTCAGTTTTATTTCCTGTAGCAGTACCACTTGGATCGGGATCTTTCTCGCCATATACCAAATTGCTATACAAAGAGGTACACGCAAAAACAACCAGGGTACAAATCATTAATATATATATCTTCTTCATAATTCATTCATTTTAAAAAATTCATCATTCTACTTCTTATCATCGCTTTTTAGAATATCCCCAGGCCCTGCTGTTGATGCATCACCTCTTGCTCCATTGCTGATTCTGACGGAATGCTTGATTTCATAACTAAATATCATTCCATCACCAACTTCGCCGGTGAAGGCAGACTTCTCGATACATTCTATCGTTTTTTCTACATTTATGTCCTTTAACACGATGGTTAAGTATATTCTTGGAATATATTGAGTATCGTATACTGTTCCGCGATAAGAATGGTGATTTCGAGTGAGTTCATTCCCTACTCCAGATGCTTCCCAGTATGAAAAGAAATCAATACCAATTTTTTTCAGCTCGGTTTTTACTTCTTCGAACTTTGACGTTCTAATTATTGCATCAATTTTGTACATAATTATATTATTTAGTTAATTTTTTCTTCCTCCTTTTTATAATGAGAAACCTACTGTAAGAAATAGCTGTTCTTTGTCGGGGTTAAAGATTACTGAACCATTAACCGGAATTGAGAAAGAGTCTGTTACCTTAATAGTTTTACTTGTACCCAACCCTAAATTGCAGAAAGCAAATTCACCATCAGAAGTATGCCATCCGTCACCAGCACCAGCAAAAATTTTGAAATTCGTAAATGAGTAACCAATTTCGAAATACTTGTCGCTACCGGCCGATGCTGCACCACCAGCTTTATTAAGTATATAGTTGGCACTTAATGAAAGCCCTTTAAAAACATATCCGGCATTTATTTCAAATGCATGCGATCCTGAAGTATCAGAATAATCAAAATATTCTAACCCCGGATAGTAATAATCAGTAGCTCCCAAAGTCAATCCAAAATCAAATGCATAGGATGCAAATAGATCTGCTTCGCTATAACCAGCAGCATCAAATGAACCCCAAACACCAATTGCCAGGCTTCCTTTTGTAAACTTAACAGAGGGTTGTATTGCCGGTCCAGTACCGAATTTAGTACCGCGCCAGACATAATTACTGTACACATCTGCACCAACACTGAAGGGTGAAGCGGTTGTATCTACTTCTTGTGCTTTTAATGATGATAAACTGTAATTAAAAAGCATAAGAAATGCAAAAACTAAAACACTGAGACTTTTCATAGCTTACAATTTTTAAGTTATTAA
>JAHEEB010000480.1 GCA_024640925.1 Bacteroidota bacterium
GGATACCAAAACCCTGATCTGCAATTGCAACAAGATTGTCAGAAATGGAGTTGATCTTTTCAGAGAAATCAACATCGTTGTTCAACCTGGCTCCCATTAGGTACGTGTGAGCCTTCAGGCCTGATTTGTCAATTGCATGAATCAAATTTTTCGGTCCATCAACTGGCATCTGTTGCTGATGATAATAATCGATGGATACAGCAATGCCATTTACACCAAATTCTACCAGCTTATCCACCGTATTTTTTACTAATTCTTCATCACTGGCCCAAAAGCCATTGGTCGAAATGCCCAAATCTTTTTGAACATATTTTCTGATTCGTTTTATTATTTCGAAAAGCTTTTCTCTATCCAGAAAAATCTCACCTCCACTCAGGTGCTGCCAAAACATCTGTTTCCCATATTGAAATCCATCAAGCACCCGATCAACTAGTTCCGGGGCCATGTAAACATTTTTGCCGCCTGTATCAAAGAAACAATGATCGCAGGCTAAGTTGCACCGATACGTGGTTATCCACGTAATTCCGGTTAATTTTATCATTGTAACCTGAATGTATAAACACCACCATATTCAATTTCTATATCAAACAACCTGTCTAAAGGGAGGTCCATTAACAAATGATGAAGAACTCTTATAGGCCCTGCATGAGTAAAACAAATAACTTTCTGGTAATTTTTTTTCTTCAATTCTTTAAGAAAATGTTGGATACGAATAATCATATCTCTAAGCGATTCCCCGCCAGGGCATTTCACATTCAGGTAATCGGCAAACCATTTTTCAGCATCTTCATCAACAATTTTGTGCCACGATACCAATTCCCATTTTCCAAAATTCATCTCCAGCAAACGGGAATCTACCATAAAACTTTCATAGCCGCATTCCATTGCCAGTAAAGAACACCTTCTTAGCGGACTACTGTATATTTTATCTGCTTCAATTGTTTTAAGGGCATTTTTTACTCTCAGGGCATCGTTTTTAAAATCCGTAGCCGGCAATACATCACTAACTCCATAACAGATTCCTCTAGGCAGGCTTACTTCGGTATGTCGTATAGCAATTAGTTGCATAATTTATATTTTAACAGGATAATAAACGAAATATAGATACAAATCTCGCTTACTTGTTGTATTGCCCCGAGACAATCTCCTGTGTATCCACCGATTCTTTTTTCGAAATACTTCATCAACCAAAAAGTTGCAATAATGGGTAGTACTAATATGAGTAAAATAAAAGGATTTAGAAATAAAAACATTGGTATAATTCCGAAACTCATAGCCACAATGAACTCTCCTCTTGTAATGCTCTTTCCAATGGGTTTTACTTTGGAAGTAGCATCGATGCGTGCATACTTTCCAAGAAAAATAACAATTACTGCCATCGACCGGCTAAGCGCGTGCGTACAAATCAATATTATTGGTATTAAAGTGTGATTGAAGTTATTGAGTAAAAGAAACTTTAAAAGCAGAATTAATACAAGTCCAATTGTTCCATATGTTCCTATTCTGCTGTCTTTCATAATCCGTAACCTGTCTTCAGCAGTCCAGCCGCCTCCGAACCCATCGCAAACATCGGCAAATCCATCTTCATGAAAAGAACCGGTAATAAAAATCCCCACAATCATCGATAATACTATGGTTATGGAAATTGGAAAAATGAAATGCCCCAGCCAATAAACAAGAGCAACAAAACATCCAACAATTATACCCAGAAGCGGAAAATATTTCGTGGAACAGTTGAGGTCATTTTCGGAATAAGACAAAGATTTTGGGACAGGTATTCTTGAATAGAACATCAATGCAGTAAAGAAAAGTTGTATTTCTCTTTTTATCATTATTCGCGGGTTGATACGCCAGCTTCTCCAAAACTGGCCATTTCGTTAAGGAAATTAACGGAACTTCTTATCAAAGGTAGGGCAACTGCGGCACCTGTACCTTCACCAAGTCGCATCTCAAGATTAAGTATCGGTTTTGCACCAAAGTATTCCATCATAAGTTTATGTCCCTGCTCACCAGACTGGTGGCAGAAAATACAATTCTGAAGAATTTCGTTATTCATCTGGTGAGCAACCAAAAGTGCCGAGGTGATAATAAAACCATCGATTAGCAAAACCATGCCTAGCTCAGAAGCACGCAGCATAGCGCCTGTAATCATTGCTATTTCTAAACCACCAAGTGTTGCCAGGATGTTTAATGGCCCATTTACTTTTTTATGCTTAATTGATGCCAACCGAAGAATTTCGATTTTTCTCTCGAGCCCCAAATCATTGTGCCCAGTACCTCTGCCAACGCATTCTTCAATCGTTATTTTGCATATTTTACTCATAATGAGCGAAGCCGATGAGGTATTTCCAATTCCCATTTCGCCAAAACCGACTACATTCGAGCCTTCTGAATGTATTTTTTCAATTATTTCTTTTCCCTTCGATATAGCAGTAATACATTCTTCTGCTGTCATTGCCGGACCATGCAAAATATTATTGGTGCCATTTTTAACTTTTGCAGCAATTAACATGTCGTGAGAAGGAAAGGTATAATCAACACCTGCATCGACAACTTTTAGTTTTATTCCATTTTGTCTGCAGAATACATTAATAGCTGCACCACCATTTAAAAAGTTCGGAACCATTTGAGCAGTAACCGCTTTTGGAAAAGGACTTACACCTTCGTCTGCCAGGCCATGATCTCCGGCAAATACAAGCATATATGGATTTTCAATTTGTGGGGTTAATGTATTTTGTATTAAGCCAATTTGTAAAGCAATTTTTTCCAGATAACCTAATGAACCTAATGGTTTGGTTTTATTGTCGATTTTGTGTTGAAGTTGTTCTTTTAGTGTCATGCTAGAATTTGTTTTAAGTTAGAGAAAAATAAATTATGTTATCCTGATCCATGCTTTTCCCGGATCATTAATTAAAGCCTGGAACAATTTTAGAAATAATGAAGCAGAAGTCGAAGATTATTTTAATCTCATTGGTATACCCGAAACCATAAACCAAGCCTCATCAGCCATTTCAGCAATATATTGGTTTGTGAAACCCTGCAATTGCGTGAATTTTCTCGATTCTTCCGACATGCCATGCAAGCCCATTCCTATTTCGTTTGAAACAACAATTAGGTCAAAATCCTGCGATACAAATGTCTTCCATTCATTTTTGGCCCAATTGAGAGATACATTCAAATCTGTGCTATTGTCATAAAAAATATTTGCAAGCCAAAGGGTAATGCAATCGAGCAGGACAGTTCGTTTCAGAAGTGAATGATGGCTGAGATTTAACGGTTCTTCGATAACCTGCCAGTTTTCGCTGCGCTGAATTTTGTGATGTTCGACCCGATTTTCCATTTCCAAATCTAGTATACGGGCAGTAGCCAGAAAAACAGGATTTTCACACCTATTTAAGGCAAGTTTTTGTGCAAAACTGCTTTTCCCCGAGCGCTCACCACCAGTAATGTATGTTATCATAAAGGTTAATGTGGTATTAAATCGCAAAACCAAAAACCAGATTTGAGATGTGGATCTTCCGCATTTTCATAAGTTCGGTAGGTTTTCTCTCCTATACTGAACGGAACAGGAGAAGTAAATATCGGACCATCGAAAACAAAAGTGTGATACTCTCCGTTTTCACCGCAAGCATCAACATGCGAAGGTAAATCGTTTATGAAAGATTGATCGATTATTCTGCCAACAAAAGACTGGTCGAGATATTTTTCGTTTACACAAACTACAATCGTTTTAAATCCCAGTTCGATAAACTCATTTAATATTTCTTTCGAATTTCCTTTCCATAGAGGAAAAACAGCTTCTAAACCCAGCTTGCCAAGCTGATTGACCCGGTATTGCCGTAAATCTTCAAGAAATATATCGCCAAAGGCACCTGCTTCAATACCCTGTTTTTTCAGGTTAAAAAGTTCATTAGCGATTATAGCTTCGTATTCTTCCGTCTTGGAAAACTCAGGCAGAAAAACCTTTACAAGGTTTATGCCTATTGACTTTGCTTGCGATTCCAATAATTCAAGTCGTACGCCATGCATTGAAATTCTTTGATATTCGCTGCTTAGAGTAGTTAACAGGTAATGGATATCGTACCCATCCTGTAAAAATTTATACAAAGCGAGGGCAGAATCTTTGCCCCCGCTCCAGTTAAAGAATGCTTTTTTTCTCATTCTAACTGTTAGGCTAATCAAAGATTATTTTGCTTTTTTAAATGCTAAACTATTTGGTCCTATACCAGCTTTGTAAGTGCCAAGCAAGGTCCCATCAGTCTGGTATCTTTTCAGGTATCCGGGCTCTGTAAATGATGGAGCTGCAATAGTAAACAGCACATTGGTTTTCGGGTCAATATTTACTCCGTATACTTCATCATCGATTATTTTGGTAATTTCATAATTGGCGGGTCCGATAGTAAGCTTATATATGCCTTTGAAACCATATCCTCCGCCAATATACATATCTTTGCCAAGTGTATCAATTTCAATTGAATTCGGGTGCTGATCATTAAACATAGTAACCGTATATAAAACCAAATAATCAGCCGGGTTAACTTTATAAACCCTCGAGGGAGTTTCCGAAACAATGGAATAATCAATGGGATCATAAACTACCCTTCCACTGCATAATGTCCAAATA
>JAHEEB010000481.1 GCA_024640925.1 Bacteroidota bacterium
GCAATGAATTTGCATTTGTGCGTTCGGTAATGCCCCCGGTGCAGGATTCAATGGATGTTTTTGTGTTCCAGAAACTCGAAGAAAAAACCGGACGTATCAACGATATCTGGTTTCGAGCCGACAGGGGCAATGTCCTGGATGTGGAAAGCCTCGACCCACAGGAAGTAAAACTGGCATTGATAACAGATGTAGGCAGAATTACTGCTTTATATTTTGATGAAGAACGCAGAGAGGCTGAAAGAGAACTTGCCCGAGCTAATGCCAGCCTGGCACAGGTAAACCATGTAAAGGAAAAAATTAAGGAATATCTCTCCTACAAAGATCAGCTGGTGGAATGGATGAATGCTTTTTATAACGATGCCCTGGCTAAAGCCTGGATATTTGACGAGGAACAGGTCGAGAAACGCATCGACACGTACAAAGACCTGCCTGATGAAAAAGAACAGGTAAAGAAAATCAGGGATTACCAAAAGAAAATTGAAGCCCTGAAAACCGAAATCGAGAAAATACAAACCAGCCCGGCAGTGACAGACAATGAACTATTGGAATGTGCCCGGAAAATTTTAAAAGAAAGTCCTTACTTCGGTCATTACTGGATTGTGGGCAATTTCAGGGAATCCATGACCCAGGCATTTAAAATTGAACGTACAATCTTAAAGCCCAAACGCCTGGGCATATTTGACGATTTAGGAAACCTGGAGAGCATACTGAAAAAGGATGTAATGAATGCCGAATCCAAACTGGGAAACTATAAAGGCGGCCAGCATGGCGAACTTTCGAAACGTTACCAGGAACTGAGTAAGGAAATCGAAACAAAAAAAGAAACCCTGGCAGTTAAAGGAAAATCTGCATTGGAGCGTGCTGAAGATTTTTCAAGACTGAACTACCTGCTTCAGTACCTGAAGGACGATTATGATCCGGAAAGTTGCAAATTTCCACAACCAGAAGATAAACCAGGATATTGCCAGACCAGGACCAGTCAGCCCGGAGTACAAGTTACCCTTAAACCCGGTATCGACAATGAAAAACGTATCCGGATTACACGCATTAAAGCACAGGCAAAACTGAAAATGCTTGAACTTTTAAAAGTATAAACCATGTACCCCGAAAAAAAAGAAATAGTCTTGTTTGGCGTTGACCCAAAACCGCTAAAGCCTTTTGTACCGGAATTAAAAATCAGGATGAACAAGGGCAAAGCCTTTGATGTAAATAAACTTACATCATCGGCCGAAGCTTATGAAATGCTCAAACGAATTTATGGCCGTAACCTCATACAGGAAAACTTTATAGTCCTTCTACTGAACCGGGCAAACAAGCTAATCGGATATTACCGACATACCCTTGGTACTTCCACAGCAACAATTGTCGACATTCCAATGGTAACAGGAATGGCCGCAAAAGCCCTCGCTCAAAATGTAGTAATTTCTCATAATCATCCTTCGGGCAGCGCTGAACCTTCTGAACAGGACAGGATATTAACCATTAAAATTAAGAATGCCTTTACCATTATGGGAATCACCCTGCTGGATCATATCATTTTTACCGAAAATGGCTATTACTCCTTTGCCGATAATGACTCTTTAAATGGAATAAACGATCACACCATGATAACAGTTGAAAACCTTGCAGAAAAATACCCCACACTGGTTCAGAAGCAGTTGCCCGAGGTATTGAAACAACCCGAATTTGAATTTATCCGGGAAAACCTGGATCTCTATCAAGAAGATGAAACAATAAAAAAATACATCGACACTTTTGTCCAGAAGCTTAATGAATTTGCTACAAAGGCCGGTAAAAGTGAAAAGAAACAGACTGTTCCAAAATCTCCGGAAAAGAAAATCCCAAAGCCAGCTAAACGTGTGCTAAAAGCTAAACCTGAAAAAAGCTCAGAAAAACTGGTGGAAAAGGTGGGTACAGAAGTTTCGTATATTAAACGATATATTGCACTAAGTGGTAAAACAAAAACCAGGTCACAAATCCTTTCCTTATTGAATTCTCTTCAAAAGGCTATTGTAGAAAAAAGAATCCGTAAGACTTCTCCATATGCCACTGAAATAAAACACATCCAGGAGCAACTCATTAAATGTTACGAAAAGATGGGTAGTTCAATAGAGGTTAAACTGGATGCCAAAACAATGGAGACGTATTCCGCAGTGGCACAAAGTGAAAAAACCAGGCTTTCCGTACTGTATATCAAACAGTACATCGGTATTCATGGGAAAGAAGGAGTGAAAGACCGGGCTAAAACATTACTTGCAAGAATTAAAAAAACCCTTGAATCGGATAAAATCGTAAAAGCCGATCCTTACTTCTCCGAAATCATGGAAATCAAAGAATCGCTTGAAACATACCTGGGTAATAATTCGAAATTCCCGGAAATCAAAGAATCTACTTTAAATGGTATTATGTCCTGGCTTATAAAGAGAAGAATGAAAAAGAAAGTAGGTAAATACCTGATGAAAATTCATGAAACGGAAAGAGGCTTACACGGTGTCGAAAATGAACCTGAGCTAGAGGAAAAAAAGTCTACAGGTATTATCTCCAGCTCGGAGCTCTCGAACATGCAGTTTAAAACCATCGGTCTGCAAGGCAAATACCGCGAGCTTATCGGCGACCCCAGTGTAGGATTTACCTCCATGATTTATGGTTTACCCAAAAGCGGCAAATCAACACTCTGTATCGACTTTGCACGCCACCTGGCAGAACATCACGGAAAAGTAATTTATGTGGCTATCGAGGAGAAATTCGGATACACCCTGAAGGAAAAGTTCGAACGGCTCCATGCCATCCATCCGAACCTGGTTATTGCAGAAAAACTCCCTGAGAACCTATCAGCATATGATTTTGTATTTATAGATTCGGTGAGCAAGGCAGGCTTAACCAGTTCTGACCTGTCCGCTCTTACAAAAAAGAACCCCAAAACAGCGTTTATCTTCATCTTTCATACCACCAAAGAAGGTAATTTCCGGGGTAAACAGGATTTCGCCCACGATGTGGATGTAATTATCGAAGTGGAAAATGGCGAAGCCAAAGCCAATGGAAGGTTTGGAGTTGGGGGAAAGATGAAGGTGTTTACCTGAAACTTTTAACCTATTTTCATAATTTTTTATAATCTTTACGGTAAGGTTTTGGGAAACCTTATTAAGCATTTATCCCGTTGGATGGTATTGCGTTCCAACGGGATTTTTAATACTGCTTTTTCAGAGTTTTTCGATTTTGGCTATTTGAGTCAGAGTTTGAAATAAACATACTCATGTTCTTCAGTGGTCTATAATAACCAACGAACATACTTTTTAATCGATATTGTTAGAAAATATAAATGATTTCATTAATATTTTGTTTAGCAACAATGAGCAATTCTCTACCAAACAAATGATAATTATGACTGTGTTGGTACAATTAATCTTTATTGCAGGTAATAAGTTGTCTTGAATAAATCCTAACAGAATCCAATAACCGTGATCTCTCAACTAATTTGTAAATCATTCTTTGCTAACAGAATATTCTTCTTAGCTTCTTCACCTGTTAAAACAATAGAGGTCTCAAGCCTGAAGAATGGATTGCTTTCATCTCGGACAGCGGAAAGCCAGTTAAATGAACCTTCCACCAAAATTGAGTCATCGACTATTAACGTTTTATTGTGAACCCCTTCAAGCCTTAAAATGCTATTCTTTATCAGCAAACGGTGAGATAAATTACCTGAAAAAGTACAACTTTTAATATTTAAAGCAGTAAATATGAATATTGAAGATAATTTACAGAAACTATGATTACGAAAAACAGCCTAATTTATATCGTTGATGATGATAAAATTTATGGGACTTTACTCAAAAAATATATATCCCGTCTAGGATTTGAGAATATTGTTCTATTTTCTGATGAAAATCTTTGTCTCAAGAATCTTTCAAATAAAACGGAGCTGATAATTTCAGATTATAATTTGAATTATATGACAGGGCTAAATCTATTGCAAAAAGCAAAGAAAAAATATTCGAATTTATATTCCATTCTATTATCAGGTGCATATCATAAAGGGAAATATACAAATGAAATGCCTATTAATAAAATAGACAGCTATCTGGTGAAAGGACAAAATGAATTCGCTCAATTATCAGAGATACTGGAAAAGTTAACCGATGCTTTTCAAAGTGAGCATTATTATTAAAATCTAAAAATCTTATTTATCCAATATTTGTTATATAAAGTTTGTATTGTAAGTAAAAGGTTGTATTTATTTAATAAATTTTGTAACTTAACTATTATCTAATCAAACTTCTAATGGAATATGAAAATAAATAAAAATCAACTGATTTACGTGGTCGATGATGACTTGGCTTTGAATACACTTATTTGTAAAAACCTTCAGAAAGTCGGTTTTAAAAAAACTCAAGGTATAACATCCGGCGAGGAGCTGCTAAAAAAAATCAAGAAGGAGGATAATGTTATAATAATCCAGGATTTTAACCTTGCTGGCATTAATGGCATTGAAACTATGCAAAAGGTCAAAGATATTTGTCCCAAAGCCGATTTTATTTTTCTTTCAGGTCAAAGCAGTATTGAAGTTTCTGTTGATGCTATTAGGTTAGGAGCCTTTGATTACATTGTAAAAGATACCTTCGCC
>JAHEEB010000482.1 GCA_024640925.1 Bacteroidota bacterium
GCAATTGTTTTATGGTTTAAACAGTATAAAATAGTTGGAATGCATTCTATTGATCTGCCTTCGAATTGGATTTCAATCCATCCGGGGTTAAGGCGAATAGATATTGAATCGATATTTAAGCGTTGTAAGAGAATAACTGCTCATTTTGCCAGCAATATTTTTGAAGGAAATTATAATTTCAAGGCTTTGTTGACTTTACCAATTGACCTGCTAATCGGACCTGTAAGTGTATTATATTTTCTGTTTGGCCGCTTTTTATTTGCTAAGTCTTTTTATGCATCAATGAATTGTAATAACTGTGGCTTGTGTATTAAACAATGTCCCATTAAGGCTATAAGCCTTGTAGATAAACGTCCTTTCTGGAGCTACCGGTGCGAAAGCTGTATGCACTGCATGAATAGCTGTCCGGAACGTGCAATAGAAACAGCTCATGGTTTTATTATAGGATTGTTTATTATTCTCAATGCAATTATGCAATCCATAGTATATATCTGGCTAATCGAACACAACATTCAATGGTTTTCTGAATCGTCGAAATATGGTTCAGGATTCCGTTTTGTCTTTGAAACAATCCTGGCTTTTTTTGCACTTATTGTAAGTTACAGACTTGTTCACTATTTACGGAGAATTAAAATGGTGGATTATATCATTCAATATACATCACTCACAACATTCCGTTTCTGGAACAGATACAAACAACCGAAGTAGTCGCTTAGACTAACCCGTGAGCGATAGTAATTATAAAACTATGGCTTTAATTCATTACGTTTTATTTCCTGATTTGGCCATTCCCAAGCACAATATACTTGGCTGAAGTCAATTCACGAAGGCCCATTGGTCCACGAACATGAAGCTTTTGGTTGCTGATACCCATTTCTGCACCTAATCCGAACTCGTTACCATCGGTAAAACGGGTAGATGCATTGATATAACATGCTGCTGAATCGACCTCTGTAATAAACTGCATTCCTCTTTGATAATTATCGCTGATAATGGCATCGGAATGATGTGAACTATAAGTATTTATATGATCAATAGCCTCATCAATAGAACTTACAACCCGAATAGAAAGTATCAGGTCAAGGTATTCAGTAATCCAGTCTTCGTCAGTAGCTTTCTTGATCCCGGGTAATAATGAACAGGTTTTATCGCAACCTCTGAGCTCCACACCAGCCTTATCGAATTCTGCTTTAAGCTTTGGCAAAACAAAAGGAGCTATTATTTCATGAACGAGCAATGTTTCCATGGCATTACAAACGCCAGGGCGCTGAACTTTTGCATTGAAACAAACCTTTACAGCCATGTCCATATCGGCATACTCGTCAATATATGTGTGACAAATTCCCTGATCGTGGCGAATAACAGGAATAACCGAGTTTTCTTCCACAAAACGAATCAGGTTTAATCCTCCGCGTGGAATAATAACATCGATATAGTCTTTCAGTTTCAGTAGTTCTTTTACGCTCTCCCTGTCAGTACTCTCAACGATTTCTACGGCACCTTCGGGTAGTCCAGCCTTTTTAAGACCATCTTTAATAATTTGGGTAATACAAATATTTGAATTAATAGCGTCGGATCCACCTTTAAGAATTACACCATTAGCCGATTTGATGGTAAGAGCTGCTACTTCAATACAAACATTCGGACGTGATTCAAAAATAATACCAATAACACCAAGTGGCATATGCATCTGTCCTACTTTCAGTCCGTTTGGCATGGTAGTCATGTTGCATATCTCTCCTACCGGATCTTTCAGGCCAATTACATCATTCAGCACTTTAATCATCTTGTCAATTTGCTTGTCGTCCATTGTCAGACGATCAATCAATGCATTTGACATGCCCTTCTCAACAGCATTTTTCAGATCAATTTTATTTTTGCCTTTAATTAGTTCGCGTTGTTTATCCAGTTCAGCTGCAATTTGTTTCAATGCTAAATCTTTCACATCGGTATTAAACTTAACTAATTCCCGTGAAGCCGACTTTACTTTTTTTACTTTCTCAATAAGTGAGGTTGACATTGGATTTTCTTTTTTCATTTTGAACTCCTTTCTTTTCCTAAACTAAGTCCTTTTAGCTTTTTTCAACTCCCGAAATAAAATGTGTCCCAATTTCTTTCCCATCCAAAATATCGAAAAGAACGGAAGGTTCGTCACCATTGGTAATTATAGTGTCAATTCCTGCTTCCATGGTAATTTTAGCAGCTGTTATTTTTGTTATCATTCCTCCTGTGCCAAATGAATTTCCAGTTCCTGCAGCCAATTGTTCAATTTCAGGAGTTATGCTGGTAACTGAAGGTATGATTTTTGCCGAGCTGTCAGCTTTTGGATCAGCTGTATACAGGGCGTCAATATCGCTTAAAAGAATAAGGAGATCTGCTTCCACAAGTGTTGCGACCATAGCCGAAAGAGTATCATTATCACCGAATTCAATTTCATCAGTGGCAATGGTGTCATTCTCATTAATAATCGGAACTATTCCCAAAGCAAGCAATTTAAAAAGTGTATTTTGTGCATTCTTGTGCCGTTGGGGAATAGTTACAATGTCCTTAGTCAATAATACCTGTGCTACTTTTTGGTTATATCCGTCGAATAGCTTTTGGTATATTTTCATAAGCTGGGCCTGACCGAGAGCAGCAAGCGCCTGTTTGGTACTTGTATCTTTGGGCCTCTGAACCAAACCTATTCTTCCCGAGCCCACTCCTATAGCTCCTGACGAAACAAGTACAACCTGAATACCCCTGCTACGAATAGCACTTAATGCATATGCTAGTTTTTCCATTCGCTGAAAATTCAATCTTCCATTCGAATAAGATAGTGTAGATGTTCCAACTTTAACTACAACTCTTTTAATATCTTTAAAAGCATCCCTTTTCATTTCACATCCTTTTCAAATACAATTTCATTAATCGAATCCGGGAAAACATATTTTTCATCTTTTTCCTCGCTCAAATGATAAAGAACTCGATCGAGGGTAGAGAAAAGATCTTGCTCGTTTGTTACCAAAGTTGCCTTAAAACCATTTCGTGGCTGTATAATGTAATTACTGTTTATATCTGACTTAATCAGGATAATGTCTGCTTTTGCCACAGTGGCTACATTAAGGGCCAACGGATAATTATCGTCAAGTTCTATATCTGAGGTTGAGACCACATCATTTTCATTGATGATGGGTATAATACTCATACTCAGCAACGTATTGAATGTGTTTTGAGTATTCAGTGTACGTTTTTCATCGTATAAAATATCTGAGGTTAATAAAACCTGCGCAACCATTTGGTTATATTGGTCAAAGCAATCCTGATATTGCCTTATTAATTCAGCTTGTCCTACAGCAGCTGCAACCATAAGCATGGAGTAATCCTCTGCTTTAATAGACAGTCCAAGCCTGTCGGAACCAAGAGCAATTGCACCTGAGGTTACCAGCAACAATTCCTGTCCGCTGTTATGCATATTCGATAAAACCATGGCCAACCGGTCCATCTTCTGATGGTTAAGCTTTCCATTGGCATCGAATAACGTAGAAATCTCAATTCTTACTACTATCCTTCCTTTTTGCTTCATTATCTATTCGTTAATAACATTTTTTGAGCCTCATCGGCTTTATTAAAGTTAAATGATTTAAATATTGTATGAAACTTTTTTTCTATTTCCTGGTTGCACAAATTTCCAATACTTCCCTGGTGAGTATGATTTACAGAAATATCGGGATTAAAATTTCCTTGTTCGATAGCCAATCCAACCTTTTTATATGCCTCGCGGAAAGGAATGCCTTTTAATACCTCCTTGTTCACTTCCTCAACGCTGAAAAGATATTTATATATATCCTTTTCCATTATTTTTTCATTGATAATTAACTTATCAATAATAAAGGTTGTAATATCAACACAATCAACAAGGTAATCGAACGATTCAAGATAAGCTTCCTTCAGGATTTGCATATCGCGAAAATAACCCGATGGAAGGTTATTGGAGATCAAAGTCAGTTCATTTGCCAGACCCTGAACCTTATTGCACTTTGCCCGGATAAGTTCAAAAACATCGGGATTTTTTTTATGAGGCATAATACTGGAACCCGTAGTAAATTCAGCAGGTAAAGCTACAAATCCGAAATTCTGGCTCATATAAAGACAAATATCAAAAGCCAGTCGTGCCAGAGTAGACGCAAGGTTTCCAAGAGCAAAGGCGATGTTTCGCTCAACCTTTCCTCGTCCCATCTGGGCATATACAACATTGTAATTCATTTGTTCGAATCCCAGCAGATCGGTTGTATATTGTCTGTCTATAGGGAAAGATGAACCATATCCTGCTGCTGAACCAAGGGGATTCTGATTATTCAAACGGTATGCAGCATGGAGCATGAGTAAATCGTCACCCAGGGCTTCGGCATAGGCGCCAAACCAAAGACCAAAGGAGGAAGGCATGGCAACCTGCAAATGTGTGTAACCTGGCAAAAGAACATGCTTATATTTTTCACTTTGTTCTATGAGTTTTTCAAACAGGGAACTAACAGAAAAAGCAAGCTCTTTCATTTTTTCACGGGAAAATAACTTCAGATCCAGCAATACCTGATCGTTACGTGAACGGGCACTGTGTATCTTTTTCCCAATAT
>JAHEEB010000039.1:0-5664 GCA_024640925.1 Bacteroidota bacterium
CGGTTATTGGTGTGATATGGCTCCATAAATTTCATAATTAAAGCCTGTTTTTCCTTAAAGGTACTCATGTTTTAAGAATAAAAATTATATCAAATTTAATCATTTCTTCGTGTCATGGTGTCTTTGTAGCTTTCTTTTGCCATCAAGCCACCAAGACACCAAGATACACGAAGCTGTTTTTCTGTTGTAGCTTTCCTGGTTAAAACAGAGCTCAACAAGACTGCGTCTATGGACCTGCCAGCGTTGTTGAAGAAAGTATCTGTTTGCTTTTTTTGAAAGCGACTCTATCTAAGCTTGTTTTCTTCTGAGATCAAAGGAAGTTATGAACCTGGTTCGGGTATTTCGGGATGTGATATACCGGTTCAACGTGTGTGGGTATGACTAACTCCGCCTTTTAAGGCGGTGATTAGACAGGTACTACAATTGGCTTTAGCCATGCAATAGGAGGAGGGATTCTTCACCAGATTCCGGAGATAAGATCCCGAACTTTCCTTTGCCACCAAGAACAGGATACACGAAGCTGTTTTTCTGTTGTTCGTTATTTCAAGCGTTTTATGATTGTTGTTTTAAAATCACATTCACCAATCTCATTTTTATCAATCTTAAATCGTTTGTCATCTAAATATTGTTCAACAAAAGGTAAGTCTGGTGCATAATGAAATCTGCCTCCTGTTTTTAAAGATTTTAAAATATCCATATATTTTTTACAATATTCAATATACTTACCATCCTCTCTTAAATGATGGTGCTTAAAATGATTTGAGAATCCAAGGTTACTGATTATTGTTCCCCACTTTTCTATTCCATAATCGTAATCAAGCCAATCGGAATAAAACATATGATTATTGCCAAAAGAGAATCGATCAATTCCAATGGCTTCAATATTATTCTCAACTAAATATTTCACCATATTTCCTTCTTTACCGCATCCAATATCTAATACTGGTTGCATTAACGTTTTACTGTCAATTTTAAGTACATTGATTTGTAAATCCGGACTATATTCCGAGCAAGCAACCGGTTTGATGTCAGGGGCAGCTTTGGAGTATATTTTTTCGGCAAAAGGATTGGTTTTTATTACCCATTGCTTCAGGTTTTGATAATGATTTTTTGAAATTGTTTCGATTGAATGGTTATTAGCCTTAATGTTTGAAAACAAATCGCTATAAATATTTCGCAAGTCTTTTTTAGCCTCACTATTAAATGAATAATACTGGTTAATTCTGCAGAATTCCTCAATTGCTTTATCGGTAGTGTAATCAATAAGAATTTTTTCAGAGCCACTGTTTATTTGAGTTATTTCAGATATAGCTTTTATTGTATCATCAATAAACTTTAAGGTGATGTCTGTTTTATCGAGAAAAATATTTTTACCCTGATTAAATTCTATCTGTTTATCAATATTCTTCAGGTACTTATTCATTTGTTAGCAACCGGTTAATAATTTTATCATTTGGGTTTCAAATATAGTCAATCTGATGATTCGAAGTGTCTGCTCCGTAAACACTTGTCCAACTATCCAGAAGAAATACGATAAGGTTCCTGCCGATACATCAAACCATTAGCCTGTAAACAAAATCCATTTGCCATATAATTTTCACACGATTTTTTTGCTGAATAATATTTCTGCTATATTTGCCTTCCCAAAAAACTAATAAAGAAAACGTATCAATTATGAAGGGTTTAAAAATCATTGTGTTAGCAAAACAGGTCCCCGATACACGTAACGTCGGGAAGGATGCCATGAAAGCTGATGGCACGGTCAACAGGGCCGCCCTGCCAGCTATTTTTAATCCTGAAGACCTAAATGCATTGGAACAAGCCTTACGCTTGAAAGATAAATTTCCGGGTTCTACAGTAACCTTATTAACAATGGGTCCTGGCAGAGCAGCAGAAATTATCCGTGAGGGTATGTATCGCGGAGCCGACAACGGTTATTTGTTAACCGACCGTGCTTTTGCAGGTGCCGATACACTCGCAACTTCCTATGCAATATCATGTGCTATCAGGAAAATCAAAGATTTCGATATTATTATCGCAGGTCGTCAGGCTATCGATGGTGATACTGCGCAGGTAGGACCACAGGTAGCCGAAAAACTTGGCATACCCCAGGTAACCTATACCGAAGAAATAGTTGAAATAAAAGGACAGAAGGCGATTATTAAACGTCGTCTGGAGCATGGCGTGGAAACAGTAGAATGCCCATTACCATGCGTTGTAACTGTTAACAGCTCTGCTGCAGATTGTCGTCCGAGGAATGCCAAAGCTGTTATGAAATACAAGCATTCGCGCACATCAACCGAAAGACAGGAAGCTTCGGAAGATTATATCGATTTGATAAGTGAAAGACCTTATCTGAACATTGCCGAGTGGAGTGTTAACAACATCGAAACAGACGTAAACCAGCTCGGATTGAGCGGTTCTCCAACCAAAGTAAAGAAAATCGAAAATGTGGTTTTCACTGCCAAAGAGTCGCGAAAAATTTCAGCCGATGATAATGGCATTGACGAGCTGATGAAAGAGCTTATAACCAACCACACACTCGGTTAATAGTCAACCTGAATTAAATCAATTGTAAAACAAAAAACAAATTAACGTGAATAATATATTTGTCATCTGTGAGATGGATGAAGGCAAGATTGCTGATGTTAGCCTTGAGCTAATGACCAAAGGCCGTTCGCTTGCAAACCAGTTAAAATGCAAGCTTGAAGCTTTGGTTGTTGGCCATAAACTTAATGGCATCGAAAACGAACTATATACTTATGGTGCCGATAAAGTTTGGGTTGCCGATGATCCTCGTCTCGAATTTTATAGTACTCTTCCCTTTACTTCAATAGCTGTTAAACTGTTCAGGGAACAAAAACCACAAATAGCCCTTCTGGGAGCATCAAGCTTTGGTCGCGATTTAGGACCAAGGGTTTCTTCAGCGCTTATCAGTGGATTAACAGCCGACTGTACATCGCTCGAAATAGGCGACCACGAAGACAATAAGATAAATAAAAAATATACCAATCTTCTTTATCAGATTCGCCCGGCCTTTGGTGGTAACATTGTTGCTACTATTGTTAATCCCGAAAACCGTCCGCAAATGGCTACGGTTCGCGAGGGGGTTATGAAAAAGGAAATATTTGATCCAAATCATAAAGGTGAAGTTGAAAAGATCGATATCAAAGCGTATACTACCGATGCAGATTTTGTGGTAAAGATTATTGATCGCCACATGGAGAGTTCGAAAGTGAATATCAAGAATTCTTCGATTATTGTTTCCGGCGGGTATGGCGTTGGTTCAAGAGAAAATTTCCAGTTGCTCTACGATTTAGCACATCTGATAGGCGCCGAAGTGGGAGCTTCGCGTGCTGCAGTAGATGCCGGATATGCAGATCATGATCGCCAGGTAGGACAAACAGGTGTTACGGTTCGCCCGAAATTATACATTGCTTGCGGTATATCCGGTCAGATTCAGCATATTGCAGGAATGCAGGAATCATCGATGATTATTTCTATTAACAACGATGCAAATGCACCGATAAACACTATTGCCGATTATGTGATTACTGGCAACCTCGAGGATGTAATCCCGAAAATGATTAAGTATTACAAAAAGAATAGCAAGTAATCAGCAATGCAATTTGTTCTAACCTTTTAAAACAACGAAAAATGGATAATTTCTATATAGATAATCCCGAACTGAAATTTCATCTGACTCATCCCCTGATGAAAAAAATTGTTGCCCTTAAGGAACGCAATTTTACAGAAAAGGAAAAATTCGATTATGCTCCTGTCGATTTTGAGGATGCAATGGACAGTTACGATAAGGTACTGGAGATTGTTGGCGATATCTGTGCGAATATTATTGCACCGAATGCAGCTGATGTAGATGCAGAAGGTCCTGAGCTGAAAGACGGAAAGGTTATTTATGCAAAGGGAACGCAAAAAAATCTCGATGCTCTTATTAAAGCTGGTCTGATGGGTATAACCCTGCCACGCAAATACAATGGGTTGAATTTCTCCATAGTTCCCTATACCATGGCGGCAGATATTGTATCTCGCGCCGATGCAAGTTTTGTAAATATCTGGGGATTGCAGGACTGTGCCGAAACTATAAATGAATTTGCAGATGAAGCTCAGAAAGCCAATTACCTTCCAAGGGTAACAGATGGCGAAACCATGGCTATGGATTTAACAGAACCTGATGCCGGTTCCGACCTTCAAGCTGTTCAGCTGAAAGCTACTTTCGATGAAAAAGAAGGCAAATGGTACCTGAATGGAGTAAAACGTTTTATTACCAATGGTAATGGCAACATTTCCCTGGTACTTGCACGTAGCGAGGCAGGAACATCAGATGGCCGCGGTCTTTCCATGTTCATCCACGATAAAGCTAATGGTGGTGTTACTGTTCGTCGCATTGAACATAAACTGGGAATTATTGGTTCTCCGACTTGCGAGCTGGTATTCAAAAATGCCCCGGCTGAACTCGTTGGTCAGCGTAAGCTTGGTCTTATCAAATATGTAATGGCTCTTATGAATGGCGCCCGTCTTGGTATTGCAGCACAATCTGTAGGTTTAGCAGAAGCAGCTTACCGTGAGGGGTTAAATTACGCCAAAGAACGCAAGCAGTTTGGTAAACCAATTATAAAATTCCCTGCAGTTTATGAAATGCTTTCTACCATGAAAGCCAAACTCGATGGAGCTCGCACTCTTTTATACGAAACAGCGCGTTTTGTCGATGTTTATAAAACATATGCCCATATTTCGGAAGAACGTGATCTCACCAAGGAAGAAAAGGAAGAGATGAAACATTACCAGAAACTTGCTGACATGTTCACTCCTTTGGTGAAAGGATTGTCTTCTGAGGCATGTAATGATCTTGCTTACGATTCATTGCAGATTCATGGTGGTTCCGGATTTATGAAAGATTACCCAATCGAACGTATTTATCGCGATGCCCGTATTACATCTATTTACGAAGGTACTACCCAGCTGCAGGTTGTTGCTGCTATCCGCGGAGTTACAACCGGAGGTTTACTGAAACAGATTCGTGTATACGAAGCTGAAGATATTAAACCGGAACTTCACACTTACCGGCGTACACTTATTCAGCTGACAGAAGAATATGAAGAATCTGTTGCAAAAGTAACTTCATTGAACGATACCGAATTTGTAGATTTCCATGCTCGCCGAATGGTTGAAATGGCTGGTAATATTGTAATGGGATATTTGCTTGTTCTGGATACTAACCGCGACAGTGCTTACTGGAAGTCACTCGAAGTGTTCCTGAAAATGGCCCGTGCACAGAATAAGTCGAATGCAGAAACAATACGTTTCTCGAATATTAACGATTTAGGAAGATTTAAAATTGAATAGGTTTTTACTTGTTGTTTCAAACCCCGGATTTTGTCCGGGGTTTTTTTATGCCTGTTTCTTAAAAGTATAAGCACGTATATGTTTTGGCCATAATGGTTATAAGAACCGCCAATACTATGGCCAAAAACCGACTAAATACGGAAGTTTCATGCCTATTTATGTATGGGTATTAGTACCAGTGAAGATTTCAAAGCTTTTATTTAATATTCTTTTTGTTGCCGGTTATATACAATTATGCTCGATTTGTCAAATTTTCAAATCGATGGTTGGAAAGATACGTAAATACATACAAAAGAAGTC
>JAHEEB010000039.1:5674-8279 GCA_024640925.1 Bacteroidota bacterium
GGCATAAATAAAAATATTTTAAACAACAAAACTGCACTATTATGAAACATAACAACGATTTTATCAACGAACAAATAAAAGTGATTAATTTCATTAAAAAGTATAAGAATACCACTTTGTTAAGAGAAGAGCTGCCAATGATTGATATATTCTCGGTAACTGATTTAACTGAATTTTATACTCTTACCATCGATAATAAGATAGCTTTTGATAATCAGCATCCATATTTCAATAATATCGATTTTATCGACAACATGATATCTTATTATATGCAGGGAGAAAATTTTGAAAAGTGTCGTGAGTTAAAGCAAATAAAAGAATATTTAGCAAACTAAATAAAAGTATATTAACCAAAAGAACGATAACACCCGCTTAGCCATAGGCGGGTGTTTTTTTGTATTATTTACTGAATTTTTTAGTAAGTATCTCTTTTAAATCTGGTTTTGTAATTTCCTCCAGCTCATATTTTACACGTACGGATGTTTTATTGATTTTAATCAGTCGGTTCAAATCGATAGGTGTTGCTATTATTACCGTATCGCAGTCAACTTTATTAATGGTTTCTTCCAGATCTTTTATTTGCTGATCGCTGTAGCCCATTGCTGGCAACAATGTTCCGATATTTGGATATTTCAGGAATGTTTCGTTGATGCTACCTACTGTCCATGGTCGTGGATCAATAATTTCTATTGCTCCAAACTTTCTGGCAGCAACAATACCGGCGCCATATTTCATTTCGCCGTGAGTAAGAGTCGGCCCATCTTCTACAACCAACACCCTTTTTCCCTTAATTTCGTTGGGTTTATCGAGTTCCAAAGCCGAATTAGCCTTAATTACTATGGCTTTAGGGTTATGTTTGCGAATGTTTTCTTCTAATTTGGCAATATCGTCAGGAGCAGCACTGTCTATTTTATTGATAACAATAACATCGGCTCTCAACAGGTTGATTTGTCCCGGATAGTAAGTGAGCTCGTGCCCAACCCTGTGAGGATCGACGACTACAATTTCAATATCCGGCATATAGAATGGAGTATCGTTATTACCGCCGTCCCAAAGTATAATATCGGCTTCCTTTTCAGCTTCACGCACAATAGCCTCATAGTCGACACCAGCATAAATAACCATTTTCCGGTCGATATAAGGTTCGTATTCTTCCATTTCCTCAATGGTACAATTATGTTTTTTCAGATCATCAATTGTAGCAAACCGTTGAACTTTCTGGATTCTTAGATCGCCATAGGGCATAGGGTGTCGGATAGCAACAACTTTCTTCCCTAGTTTTGAAAGAACTTCAGTTACATAGCGCGATGTCTGCGATTTTCCGCAACCAGTGCGCACTGCACAAACCGACACAACAGGCTTGGTGGATTTTATCATGGTTTTTGTCGGCGATACCAGCATAAACTGAGCACCTGCCGCCATAGCTATCGAACCAACCTGTAAAACATGGGTATTAGTGACATCGGAATAAGAAAATACAACTTCATCTACCTGGTATTTTTTAATAAGGCTTGCAAGTTCTTTTTCCGGAAATATAGGAATGCCCTGTGGATATTGATCTCCTGCAAGTTCAGACGGATACCTTCTGTCTTCGATATTAGGGATTTGTGTGGCTGTAAATGCAACAACTTCTATACCGGGGTCCTTTCTGTATAGCACATTGAAATTATGAAAATCGCGTCCGGCTGCTCCACAAATAATAATTTTCTTAGTCTTCATAATTGATAAATTTTTATAATTGTGCAATTAATTTCTTTATCAAAATAATGGTTTTTTACAATTCATAGTATGATTTCAAACATGATTTAGGTTTAAAATATTTTTTTTATGCGATTTATGCTATATTCGAATGTCTAAAAATCCATTCATTCAATGAAGAAAAATATTTTAAGTTGTATTTTTACCCTGTTTGCTTTTCATATCGCATTAAACCTTTCCGGACAGGTAGATGGTATCTTTAGTATCGCTGTTGAACAGAATAATAATAATGTGCCTGTATCCGGAGGTATTGTCAAACTAAAAAGGGAACCGTTTAAAATAATTATTACCATGTCGGAGCCAATGGGTGTGCTTATAAGTGCATCTTTTAAAGCCGATTCATATTTAAAAGCTAAAGAAGGAGCTACACTATCAGAAATACCGGGGTTTATGGAAACTGGGATGGCCGAAGGTACTAATAACTCGGAAAAAGACATGATGATTAACGACAATGCCCCCAGCTACTGGTTTTACGATGATGATGAATCGAACCGCTTTGACGTTACTTATCTTAAAGATGAACAAATTGTTTGTGAGCGGTCAATAAAACAATTTTTCATGGTTGATACACAAACAAATATGAAAGTCAAAGATGTTGCTACTGATCTGTACCTGGTTTTTCTTACCAGCTCATGGAACAACGATTTTACTCAGAGAACCGAATATCAGAGAGAATATATGAAGGTTCAGTGGACTGAATAATTCATTTCAAACTAGAAATGTCCGGTGTTAATAGAAAATATGGTTAGAATGAACTGATATTATTAGCTTTACACAAAAATCTCACAACTATGAAAATGAAAAACCACATCATTACTATTAGTAATCGCATAATTGTTATTGTCAT
>JAHEEB010000039.1:8289-11876 GCA_024640925.1 Bacteroidota bacterium
GCTTTTGCAATTTCATGTGGCAATAATAAGAATAAAGAAGACGAAAAGAAAAATGAAACAATCGATTATCGTGAGGAAATGCGCGATTTTGTTATTGGAATAAGTGACTATTCCAAATCGTTAAGCCCCGGATTTATTGTTATACCTCAGAATGGTATCGAACTGATTTTTAATAATGAGGATAACGACAGTATTCATGCCGAATATATGAGTGCAATAGATGGGCTGGGACAGGAGGACTTTCATTATGGCTACGATGAGGATGATAAATCAACTCCCCAGGAAGTAATTGATTATTTAACTCCAATGCTTGATACAGCCAAACAATCGGGTAAAAAAATTCTTATTACCGATTACTGTTCCTCACCTGCTTTTATGGATCACTCTTATAATGTTAACCATGAAGCAGGATATATATCCTTTGCTGCCAGCAGTCGTGGATTAAACATTATACCTTCATATCCTATGCATCCCTTTTATGAAAACACACTGGATGTTAGTTCTTTGTCAGATGTCAGTAATTTCCTGTATCTTATAGATTGCGATACATTTGAAACCAAAGAACAATTCATAAGTGCTGTTGCGGCAACTAACTACGATTTGTTAATTATTGATCTTTTCTATAACGATAGTGTTGCTTTTACCGCAGAAGATATAAATAAGTTAAAATTAAAAGCCAATAACGGAGAACGACTTGTAATCTGTTATATGTCAATTGGCGAAGCCGAAAACTACCGGTATTACTGGCAATCATCATGGGATTTAACGAAACCATCGTGGATGGGTAAAGAAAACCTTGATTGGCAGGGTAATTTCAAAGTAAACTATTGGGAACAAGAATGGCAGGATATCATTTATGGTAACAATGATTCCTACCTTAAGAAAATTATTGATAGCGATTTCGATGGAGTTTATCTCGATTTAATCGATGCTTTTGAATATTTCGAATAAGATTTTTTTTTTTTGAACAAATGGAAAACCTCAGACTAACCGATAAAACTGTTCAACCAGACAAAGAACAGGTTTATGCAATTATTGGCGAAAACCGGATCTTTTGGGATAAATACCTTGATTCGTTGAACAAACTAGGTGATGTGGTTGCTGAATGGAAATCATATCGCGATTCCAAGTGTTGGTTGATGAAGGTAAACCGGAAAAAGAATACTTTATGTTGGATAATTCTTGTTGATGATACTTTTAAAATCAATTTTTGGTTTGGCATTAAAGCCGAACCAAAAATTGAAGAAAGTGATCTGCCTGTTTCCATAAAAGAAAATTACAGGAATGCGGAACAAAATAAACTGGGAAGAGGATTATCCATTGTAATAAATTCAGAACAGGATCTGTTAAATGCGGTGAAACTGGCTGAATTTAAGTCTAAACTTTAACGAGTTGCTGCTAATTTTTATTTGTCTTTTTAGCAGGTGGAATTATTTCAATTTTACTTATTGAGACAGCTGCCGGGTAGGGTTTTATGCCAATCAGAAAAGCCATATCTTTCGCTTCGTTGAGAGTAAAATTGCCTACAATCTGAATGTTGCCTCCGCTTATTTCGCTTTGAACAACCGGGTACATTATCACCGAATCATTTAGTGTGATTGCAATAGTTTTGCTAATGTTGTTCCTGGTCATTTTTTTAAATATCTCTGAACCCTTCTCGTCAAATTCAATCCAAATAAATTCTCTTCCATATATGTCATGATTAGTATCTGTTTTTTTTAAAAAACTTGAACTCAGCAATGGTTTTCCATCTACAGGAATTTTAAGGGGTATTAACTCCACAAAACCTTCATTATTCTTTTTTTTAACAATTGACCAGCAGAATTCTAAGTCTTTAGGAAATAATAATTTTATCTCCGGATTATTCAGGTATTCATTAATTCTAGCTGTGTCCTTTATGCATGCATTACCTATACAAGCCCCATCATAAGGCTCGCCAGTGTTCGTGTTAATATTTGGTATGAGCAATTTGAAAAGAGGGTACTTCATTGAGGTATCTTCAATTTCATTTTTCCTTAAAGCCAAATTATATACTATTTTGTTCGATTTGAGCAATACAGGCAGTAAATCATTATTCTCATAGGTTTCCCAGAAACTAACACTAAATTTCGATAGGAGAAATTTTTCGATTTGCGAGCTGTTAAAAACTGATGGTATTTCACATGATATGTGGTTTGTACCTTCAATAGGAGTAAATTTGGCATCTTTATACCCCAGGTAATCCATACGTGCTTTCATTAAACCAATTGCCCCGGTTATCTGTTGAGAATCAGGAACTGATACTGAGTTGCCAACTTCAAGGGTCATCCTTATTCCTCCATCTTTATCAACTGTTTTATGGAAACACGACATCAGAGAAGATAAACTCAAAAGAATACCAAGTATAAAAGGTTGTTTGCTCATTTCCTTTTTATTTGTTTGGGTAAATATACTTTTTAATATGTTAATGATCGGGTTTATAATATTCCTGCTTTTATTGATTTTCGAACATGGAATGTGATAATTTTGCTGAATTAATACATTTCAATTATGCTTATTCAAATTGCAGTAATCATTTCCATTGTTGCACAGGTAATTGCAGCTATTCTGGCTATAAATCTTACACGGGTTGCCAAGTACAATATTTCATGGATACTTCTTATTATTGCTCTACTCCTTATGGCATTTAGAAGGGTTGTCGATTTCTTTCCCCTTATTTATCGCGATATTACGGAACAAATGATGATGATTACAACATGGATTGGAGTACTTACTTCCTTGATAATTATCGTTGCCATAGCCTATATCCGGAAAATATTCAATATGATTAAACATTCGGAGGCTTCAAGGCTTGTTATAGAAAGAAAAGTACTTGACACAATGATACGAACTGAAGAAACCGAACGTAAACGTTTTGCAAAAGATTTGCATGATGGATTGGGTCCCTTGCTTTCAAATCTAAAAATGTCTGTATCGGCTCTTGAAAATATCGATAATAAGTTCGATATGCGCGATATTCTCGATAATATGAAATCGATAACAAACGAGTCTCTGTTAAGCATTCGTGAAATAGCCAATAACCTGAGTCCTCATATACTCGAAAACTTTGGAATATTAAAAGCCGTTGAGGATTTCAGTCAAAAAATTAAGGTAAACTGCGATATCCTGATAAATATAGAATCGAATATCAGGGGGAAACGATATTCATACAACACGGAAATTATTCTTTATCGGGTTGTAACAGAGTTATTGAACAATACATTAAAACATGCACATGCAAAAAGAATTGATTTATCAATTCTCGAAGACTCAGGCAAGCTTATCTTATTTTACAGTGACGATGGCAAAGGGCTCGAACTGACACAGGATGAAAGTTGGCAGGGAATGGGTTTATCCAATATTGTTTCGAGAATTAAATCATTACAGGGATCAACTCAATTTTTCTCAAATACCGGTGAGGGATTCAGAGTGAAAATAGTGTGCCCCTCCAAATAATACAATGCATGGAAAAAATTAATCTTGCCTTAGTCGACGACCATAATTTATTCCGCAATGGACTAAAGCTTTTATTAAGTAAAAGTTGTGGCGATTTAATCGATCATATTTAT
>JAHEEB010000040.1 GCA_024640925.1 Bacteroidota bacterium
GGCAACAAGTGAAGAAGAGGTTAATATTGTACAAACCAGGGTGGCAAGTTCCATAAAAACATTGGAGTTACCTGCTTCCATGCCTACTTTACAGGAAATTCAACGTATTGTTAAAATATTCCGTGAACTAAGAAGTGGTGTTACTGAAGATGGACGTACAAAAATTAAATCTCCTTCGAGCACAGTAAGTACTGCCGAAGCAATATCTGTTGTTAACAGTGGTTTGGCACTTGCAGCTCATTTCGGTAATGGAAAACTTAATGCAAACGATATGGCTTCTGGTTTGGTTGGCGCTATTGTAAAAGATCCGGTACAAGATTCTGTAATATGGAAAGAATACCTTGAAAATGTAGTAAAACCACGCGAAGATTGGAAAGACATTTACCGTGCATGTAAAGAGATCTCATAAACAGTATTTGATAAATTCATTAGTTTGTGTGTTATGGAAGATAAGCATAAAGAATATATAGGAAAACTGGCCACCGATTGTATTTTAAATATTGATCGAAGTCGTGACCCGAATGTGGAAACTCAAAAAACTTTAGTTAGAGAGTTGGAAAAAAATTTCTTAAACGAAATTCCACCATGTGAAAATACTTTGGCATTACTTAGTTTGAATGGAAACTGGTATATAAGCCGTTTTTTCGAGGATGTTTTATTCAAAAAAAACTATAGCGATGAACTCTTAAACCCATTTAACTTTGATCACCCGGTTATAAAAAGCATTATTCATCCAAAGAATCTTCAGGCAAATAGTACAGTTGCTCATGTAGTCTACAGGTATATTTCCGACAGATTAATTGTACCAGCCGGCACTGATAACAACACCTTTATTAAATACCTTTACAATCAAGGTTTTTCAGATGAAGACATCATTTCAATAGTTTGTACATACTCATATAATATATTTAACCAACACTATTCCAAGGATAAAAGTGTCAGACTAACAAGTTTCGCAGAATATGTTTTACCATTGTTAAAACCGAAAAAGGGATTTCTGGGTTTAAAAACCGATAACGGATATTTATCCCTGATCTACAAGTGTATATTTGAAAAAAATAGCAGCGATAATAAGAAACTCGATTTGTTGACTTTTCTTTATGAAAACTATCCTGAAGGACTTGAAAATTATTATAAAAATTTTCTTGTTTATAAAGACTACAATGGTCAAAATAAGATTGATTACAACTGTTTGTTTTATTTAATTCAGGCTGATGCTCAGAAATTTGAACCTCTTATTTTGGATGTTCTTATGGGAGCAAAAATGGAAATGAATAATGAATTTTCTGTATTTATGAGCCTGAGTGAAAAGTTGTCTGGTAAGTATAATAACAAGATAACTGAAATAGGAGAAAATTACTATACAACTTATTTTAAAATAGCTCCTTCTGTGAGAAGATACTATTACGATCTTTCAACTCAACAAGGTTCGTTTAGTATTGCTTATGCTGAATTCTTGTTTAAAACGGATGAAGAAAAGGCTAAACAGAGAATGGAAAAATTTATTAAGGAATCAGACTTTGTATTCCCTGAATTATTCTCTTTTTTAGATAATAAAATGGGAGATAAGTGCATCCCTTATCTTTTAGACGCTTTATTTAAGGATCAGAGTGTAACTAATACCGGAATCAGAAACTATTATACCAAACTTTTTGAAATATTAGGGAAATACAATTTAGTTCCTCATTTTAATAGGATTATTGATTTTGCTATTAATCATGCAAGCAGTAAATCCAGAATATTAGCCGCTCAGAATTTAGCTAAATACCCGAATGAGATTGTTCCCATTGCAACGAACCTTTTAGCTGAGAAAACTGTTAATCAGAGAATAGTCGGAGCATTGATTCTTTCAGAAGTAGGTTCAGAAGAAGTTATTACTACACTGAATGAAGCTGTTGATAGTGAAACGAACGATGACACACGAGATATCATGCTTGATTCGCTTCGGGATATTCGTTTCGCTAAGCCATATTCGCTGACACAGGTTAAGGATATGATTAAAAAAGCTGCCGATCGCAAAAAATTATCGAAATGGGGTGAAAAATGGCTGGTGGAAGAAAAACTTCCGGGAATATTCTGGAAAGGAGATAAAAAGCCTATGGATTTGTCCTGCGTCCGTTTTTTATTTTATCGTATGAAACGTGCGCCGGGTTTGAATTCCGATATTGAAGCAAAACAGATGATACAGCATATTGATAAAGAACTGAGTCAGGACTTTGCCAAAGCTGTTCTGGTTGCTTTTCAGGAGAGTAATGCCGACACAAAAATAAAATATTACCTCACTCTTGCAGGTCTGCTAGGTGGAGACGATATGATGCATAATCTGAATGCACTGTTCAGAAAAAACATGGCTGATAAAAGGATGAAAATGGCCGAATATGTTGTTGGTGCCCTAGCTATGGTAGGTACTGATAAGGCGTTAAGAAGCGTTGAGGTGATTTCTCGTAAATACGCAAATAAAAAACCAGCTATTAGTCTGGCTGCCAGGGAGGCTCTGACAGCCGCAGCAAATGAGCTTGAAATAACCATGGATGAATTATCCGACAGAATTATTCCGGATTTCGGATTTGATGGGTTATATAAAACCTTCCAGGTAGATGGGGAAGAATATAGGGCATTTATAAATTCAGATTTTACATTGAATTATTTCAATGAGGATAATAAAATGCGCAAATCCTTACCAGGAAATGCTCCAAAAGAACTAAAAGCCGAGTTTAAGGATATTGAAAAGGAGATTAAAGATGTAATAAAATCTCAAAGCGACAGGCTCGAACGATATATGTACGACGAGCGTAGATGGAATGCCGAAAGTTGGCAGACCTTCTTCTTTAATAATCCTATCATGTTCGTGTATGCCCTTAAACTTCTTTGGGGACTTTTTGACAAGAATGGCAACTTGTTGAATAGTTTTTATTGTTCAGATGATGCATCGGTATATGATGTGGATGACAACGAAGTGGCAATTGAAGACGACATGTTTGTAGGAATTTTGCATCCGGTTTATTTGTCTTCGGAAGTTCTCAAAAAGTGGCAGGATAAATTGTATGAAAAGAGTATGTTAACCATATTCCCTATTTTATCACGGTCGATATTTATTATTGATGAGAAAGAAAAAGAACAGAACTATACAAAAGCTTTCTTTAACCAAAATGTACCCAAAGGGGCTGATTTTGTTAATACCTTTATGGTTAAGAAAAACTGGATAAAAAGCAGTGGCGATGGAGGTTCTTCTGAATTTACCAAACATTTTAAAGGAGGCGAAATTAAAGCGTATGCCAATATTGAAGGACCAGCAGCTTTTTATATGGGAGGAAACACACCGGCAACAGTTTTTGAAATATCATTCTTTCGGAAAGGCTGGCAAGATAAAGTTTGCTTAAAGGATCTTCCGGCAATATTTTATTCCGAAGTAATGTCGGATATAGATCAATTAATTAAAGCGACCTAAGCTGATGGCAGTTCATATTTTAGGTATAAGACACCATGGTGTGGGGTCGGCAATAAATGTAGAGCAACAACTTTCACAGATAAAACCCGATATTATTCTGGTTGAAGGCCCGCCGGAAATTACAGAAGTCCTTTGTGTAATTGGAAACAAAGGTTTAAAACCGCCTGTTTCAATCATGGTCTATAATTCGGAAGATCCAAAAGAATCGACATTCTATCCTTTTGCCGAATATTCACCCGAGTGGGTAGCAGCTCGCTATGCCAGTTTGAATAAAATACCTGTAATGGCAATAGATTTACCTGCTTCAATAAGTTTTGCCAAAAGAAAAATTCTAATCGAAAAAGCAGAGAAAAAAGCCGAAGAACAGGAGAATAGTGAGGAGAATATTAAGGAATCTATTCAAGAGGTAGAAAACCAGGAGAATGAAAAAATAAGCAGGGAACCACTCAGTTATTTTGCTGAAATCTCCGGATTTAAAGATGGAGAAGAGTGGTGGGAATATCATTTTGAATCAGAAAAGAAAGATCCTTCAGACCATTTCGAAGGAATAATGCACGTAATGGATGCATTGCGCTCCGAAGGTGTTCAATCGGCGCTCGATGAAGAGAATATTGGCAGAGAAGCATACATGCGAACACTTATAAGACAGGTACAGAATGAAATGTATCAGAATATTGTTGTCGTTTGTGGTGCATGGCATGCTCCGGCGCTGAAAGAACTAGATAAAACATCAAAGAAAGATGCCGCTGTTTTAAAATCTTTACCAAAATCTAAAATTAAGATTACCAGTACATGGATTCCATGGACAAATTCCAGGTTATCTATGTTTTCGGGTTATGGAGCAGGAATTGTATCGCCAGGCTGGTACGAACATCAATGGAATGTTAAGAAAAACGTTGAAATTACCTGGCTGACTAAAGTAGCCGATACTTTCCGAAATAAGAATATCGATATCTCTACAGCTCATGTAATTGAAGCCTTTAATCTGTCAAGGAGTCTGGCCATTTTAAGAAATAAATATTGCGTTTCTCTATCGGAACTTAACGAAGCTGTATTATCTGTAATGTGCATGGGCGATAGCATTCTGCTTGAACTAGTGCGGGAGAAAATGATTGTTGGGAATAAATTGGGTGAGGTACCCGAAGATATTCCTAAAGTGCCACTTCAGGAAGACTTTGAGCAGAATTTAAAAAGTCTGAGACTTAAATTATCGGAAATACAAAAGCAATATGACCTGGATTTGCGGAAGGAAATAGATCTTAACCGAAGTATATTCTTCCATAGAATGGAAATTCTTGAGATTCCATGGCAAACCAGGACACACAACAGAACGAAAGGAACATTCAAGGAATCGTGGATTACTGAATGGTCACCCGATCTGATGGTTAATCTTATTGATAAAGCTTTTCTGGGCAATACAATTGAAGTTGCTGCCAAAGCAATCGTGCTTGGCAAATGTTCCGAAACAAATAAAATATCAGAAGTTGCCAGACTTATTCAATTGAGTATACCATCAGCTTTATTCGAAAATATTAATATTCTCCTTGATAAAATCAATGATCTTTCGGCAATTTCTGCTGATATTGTCGATCTTATGAGTGCAATACCCCAATTGGTAGATGTGAGCAGATATGGCGATGTAAGAAAGTCAGATTTAAGTATATTAAATTTAATCGTTCAGCAACTATTTGTAAAGGTATTTATTGGATTACCCAATGCCTGTTATGGATTGGATGAAGATAACTCCAATAACATGTTCTCTCTTATATCGAAACTGAATAATTCGGTGAGATTATATGAAGAACAAGCGATACAGGAACAATGGTACGATACATTGCACAAACTGATTGATAAAGCGGGAGTGCATCCCATTATTCTGGGATGTGTATGCCGTTTATTACTCGATGCCCAGGAATTGACAACCGAAGAAGCAGATAAACGTATTTCTTTTGCCTTATCTGTGGCTAATGATCCTTTCCAGGTAGCTGCATGGATTGAAGGTTTCCTGAGGGGAAACGGAATGATTTTGATATATGACAATAAGCTGTGGAACCTTTTATATTCATGGGTTTCATCGCTACAAGATAACGTTTTTATTGAGCTGCTGGCTTTATTAAGGAGAGCTTTCTCAAAGTTTGAATATGGCGAGAGGCGACAAATTGGTGAAAAAGCTAAGAAGGGTTTGGTTATAGAAGGTGCATCGAATTCATCTTCTTTTTCAGTCAATATCGATATAAAAAGGGCTGAGGAAATTTTACCTGTTATTAAAGAATTATTAGGAACCATATAAGTCATGAACAGTATGGAAGAATTAAATAAACTTCAGCAATCTGATAATAAATCCGTTGAAAGATGGCGACTTATACTTGGTGGCGGTGAAGCAGATGGTACAGGATTCAAGCTTACAGGAGATCTTGAGCAAATAGATGCTTCTCTGGGAGCCTTGTACGAGTTTGAACGGAGTGGATCCTTTGATTATGGTGAAGAGAAAGGCAGGGGAGGTATGGGAGGATCTAATCCCGGAATTGCAAGATGGTTGGGCGATATTCGTAAGTATTTCCCGGTTTCTGTTGTAAATGTTATGCAAAACGATGCTCTCAAACAACCCGAGTTGCAGAAGAAAATGATTTTCGAACCAGAAATACTTGAACAAGCAGAAGCGGATGTACATCTGGTTGCTATGCTCATGGAATTGGGGAAACTTATACCATCGAAAACTAAAGACACAGCTAGGCGAGTGGTTCAGAAAGTTGTTGATGACCTTATGCAAAGACTGGAGCAGAAAACAATTTCCACGCTGGTTGGTGCCCTCGATAAATCTGCAAGAAACAGGCATCCGAAGCAAAAAGAAATAAACTGGGATGCTACTATTCGAAAAAATCTGAAGCATTATCAGCCTGAATACAAAACAATAATTCCTGAGGTGCGGATAGGTTATGGCCACAAGTCAAAAAAATCACTTAAAGATATTATTTTATGTATTGATCAAAGTGGTTCTATGGGCACATCTGTTGTATATTCCGGCATTTTCGGTGCTGTTTTATCATCGCTCCCTAATGTAAAAACACGTATGGTGGTTTTCGATACACAGGTAGCCGATCTCTCTGAAGATCTCAAGGATCCTGTTGATTTATTGTTTGGGGTGCAACTTGGCGGCGGAACAGATATAAATCTGGCACTTAAATACTGCCAGGGACTTGTTAGCAAACCTGATGATACAATTTTTGTCCTTATTACCGACTTATACGAGGGGGGAAATGCTGCAGAGATGCTTAAAAGAGCTCATGAAATGGTAGATTCGGGTGTTCAGGTCATATGTTTGCTTGCGCTGAATGACGAAGGTAGCCCATCATATGATACAAATAATGCTACCGAATTTTCTAAAATTGGAATACCCGTATTTGCATGTACTCCTGATATGTTTCCTGAACTAATGGCAGCAGCAATTAAAAAACAAGATCTGAAACAGTGGGCTGGTGATCGGGATATTGTGGTGAAAGGTTAATTTCGGTTTTAGGGCGCTTTTAAAATGCATTTTATTTATTTAACATAATTTGTTCGATATATAATTTTCCCAGTAATTTCTAAAAAACTTTTCAATGAATAATAATTTGTAATAGCGATTGTGTTATTTCCAAAAGTCCGCTGTTTAACAATTAATCAACGATGTAGGCGAAATTCCTACCCGATGTTCTAATAAAGAATGCAGGAGAAAAATTCTAAATCAGATTTTTTTACTATTTTTTCCTGTATTTTTATTTTTCATAAACCACCAAAACTATGAGATCTCATATCATGAAGGGATTATTTTTTTCAGGGATAATACTCTTCAGCTCATATTCAAGTATAGCCCAGGATATATACAGGGAATTCAGGAATATTTCCGTTAAAGAAGGCTTACCTCATGGCTCTGTCAATAATATTTTTCAGGATTATATTGGATATACATGGATTGCAACGGATGGTGGTCTTGCCAAATTCGATAGTCATAAATTCACTTTATATAAACAAAATCCAAAGGAAAGTACAAGTATCAGGGCTAACCAGATATTTTCTATCTACGAAGATAACAGGAAAAATCTATGGATTGGAACAAAAACATCCCTGGAACATTACAACAGAGAGTATGATAATTTTACATCGTATTATTTTGTAAATATTCATGAAGATTTGGTAGAGAAAGTCCCGGTGTTGGATATGCTCCAGTATTCAGACAGTTTGTATTTAATAGGAACCGATGGGGGAGGGCTTTATTTGTTTAATCCATATAAGGTTAAAGATAAAGAACGATATATTCAATACAAGAAGAATGCAACACAAAACGATCCTTTATCTGTTCATAGAGTGTCAAAGATAGTAATTGACAAGATAGGGAATATATGGTTGGCAACTCTTGATGCAGGAGTTGTTAAATTTGATATCAGAACTGGTGACTTTACTCAAATAGCTGAAAAGAATATACTTCATAAAGAGGTTCGCTCTATTATGCTTATGAACGATAATCAGCTTTTGGTTGGTACCTATGGTGATGGTCTATGGATTTATAATATTATTACCCGTGAATTAAATAAAAGTCCTCTTTTTCTGGAGAAATATTCAAAGGATCTTAAACGTATTTTCTCATTATATTCTGATAATACCTCAGGCCATATACTTATTGGAACTGATGGTGGTGGTCTAATCGAATACGATCCGATATATAAAAATGCATATCATTATCAGCACCAAGGGTATAATCCATATTCTATTAGTAATAATGTAGTTAAAACCATCTTTATTGATGATGAGAACAACCTGTGGACAGGTCATTTTTTTGCTGGAATAAGTTTTTCTGCCAGAAAAAATCCTTTTCATAATATCAGATACAACCCGGCTCTCGAAAATTCATTAAGTAACAGTCTAGTTACAAGTATACTCAGAGACGATAAAGAAAATATTTGGGTAGGTACAGATGGAGGTGGCCTTAATATTCTAACAAAAGATGGAAACCTCCAAAATTTAATTACGAGAAACAATCCTATTGTTAATCAGGTATCTTCAAAATCTATACTTGCATTACATAAAGCTGGAGACAATTCCATTTGGATTGGTACCTATCTCGATGGTATTTATGTTTATTCACAAAAAAGTGGCAGAGTTGAGAAGTTTGGAAATACTCATTCAAAAATGCATCAATTGACAAACGATGATATTCGTTGTTTTTTTGAAGACAGAAATGGGCGAATGTGGATTGGAACCAATGGAGGAGGCATAAATATATTTGATCCACAAACAGATGAGATTACCGTAATTAAAAGAGATGAAAGGAATATTGAGAATACATTAAGTCTAGACTGGATCCGATGCATAATTGCCGACAGTTATGGCTTTATATGGATTGGTGCAGCATATGGTTTAAATATTTATGACCCGGTAAACAAAAAATTTACAAAATACTTACATAATCAACAAGATACCAGTAGTTTATCCGATGATTTTGTTTATAGTGTTTTCGAAGATTCGCATAAAGATTTATGGGTTGGTACAGCTTATGGCCTAAATAAATTCATTCGGGCAGAAAACAAGTTTATATCCTATACAACAGAAAATGGCTTGCCCGATAATATAATATATGGTATCAATGAGGATATGGAAGGCAACTTATGGATTATTACAAACAACGGACTTTCAAAGTTTAATATAAAAGAAAATTCCTTCTCTAATTTTGATGCTGATGATGGCCTGCTAAGTAATTCCTTTATTAATGGAGCAATTTTCAAGACAGTTGATAACACTATTTTCTTAGGTTCTATCAATGGTTTGACCTATTTTAATCCATTAGAAATTAACTACAAAATAGATGAAGCCCCGCTTGAAATAACAGACTTTAAGATATTTAATCAATCTGTTCCTATAGGTAAGGAATATAATAATAAGGTAATATTATCTAAAAGTATCTCAAACACGAACAAAATAGTTATCTCACACAAAGAAAATGTTATTTCCTTTGAATACACGGCATTAAATTTTAGTAACCCTAATAAGATTAAATATGCTTATTTTCTGGAGAATTTTGATAAAGAATGGATAGTTGATGAGAATAACATGTATTCCGTTACATATACTGATTTGCGACCCGGAGATTATATTTTCAGGGTTAAAACAATAAATCTGGCAAATAACGTCGAAAAGTCAATAAAGATTACAGTTACACCTCCATTTTATCAGACAATATGGTTTAAGATTCTGGCAATTCTGCTAATAGTTGGTATAATATATTATTGGAACCACAACCGGATACTCAAGATTCAAACTCAAAAAGAAGCGTTGGAAAGAAAGATGAATGAAGATAGTCTAAAGTTTGAGAAAGAACAGATGAACCTTCGTAATGAGAACCTTAAGACGGAGATGGGGTATAAAAATGCGCAACTTACCTCATATACGTTAATGATGACCCATAAGAATGACATAATGAAGGAGATAAAGAGCAAATTAACTGCTTTTGCATCGAAAATAAATTCTGAAACAACGGATATAGTGATAAGCGATTTAATCGATGCAATTGACCAAGAATTTAAAGTCGAGGAAGATTGGGAGCGTTTTGAAGAGCATTTCAATCAAATACATAAAGACTTCTTAATCAGGCTAAAAGAAAAATACCCTGATTTGAGTTCTACCTACTTAAAATTGAGTGCATATTTAAAAATGAATCTATCATCAAAAGAAATTGCATCCTTAATGAATATTTCGATCAGGGGAGTAGAAAAATCCAGGTCGAGGCTAAGAAAAAAATTAGATTTATCGGAAGAAGATAATCTTATATACTTCATATCCAACTTTTAATAGTGTTTTATTTGTAGGCGCTAATATTTCTTGTCGTAGTTTTGTCTGTATAAAAAGGCATTTTTGTCGTAGTTTTGTCGTAACAAAAAACCCTGTTTTTTTATTATATTAAAGGTAGATTTGTATAAACAACTCTAACAACTATTTTTTTAACTAATACCTACTACTATGAAAAAACTTTTTACGAATCAGTTTTCTTTATCTCCTCCCATTCATTTCAATTTATCAATCCTTATATTATTAAGGTAAATAGTTTTCCCTGCTAAATAATTTTATACTATAAATATGCCCATTAATATAATGGCAGGTATAAGATTTTTCACGGCAGGAGTATTAATAAATTGAAATAATCTTTGGACATGAAAAAAACATTGAATATCATAAGGATTGCTATGCCGACAGTTTTTAGATGCATAGCTTCAATACTTGTTTTAACACTTTTTAGTTATACAATTAGTTTCGCTCAATCGCCTGTTGCAGCGAATGGTAAACTTAAAGTATCTGGTACCCAGCTGGTAAATGAATCTGGTACTCCTATTCAATTGAGGGGATTAAGTTCTCATGGTTTGAACTGGTTTACTGAAGATTACAACTTCACTTCGATGAGTGTTGTTGCTAATAGTATAAATGCTGATGTATTTAGATTAGCTATGTATCCAACTGAGTTGCCTGATGCAACAAAGGGTGGTTATGAAGGAAATCCTGATTTCTGGAAAAAATACATCGATGATATGGTTGATATATGTGGTCTATATGGAATATACTGCATTATCGATTGGCATGTATTGACCCCCGGCGATCCGAACAATTCTACCTACTTGCCCATGGCTAAAGAATTTTGGGCATATATGTCAGCAAAACATTCTGGGAAAGATCATGTATTATATGAAATTTGCAATGAACCTAATGGTGTAGACTGGGCAACCGTTAAAAGTTATGCTGATCAGATTATACCTATAATAAGGGCAAACGATTCGAATACTATTATTTTAGTAGGCAGTCCTACTTGGAGTTCTGATGTTGATTTAGCAGCAGCCAACCCAATAACGGGACAATCTAATATTATGTATTCTTTCCATTTTTATGCGGGTTCGCATGGTCAGAGTTACCGTGATAAAATCACTACAGCTATTTCTAAAGGGCTTGCTATTTTTGTGACTGAATGGGGAACTACCAATGCCGATGGAAGTGGAAGTGTTAACACTACCGAAAGCAATACATGGCTTGATTTTATGAAAACCAATAATATCAGTTGGTGTAACTGGAGTTATTCTGATAAAAATGAAACCTCAGCTATTTTAGTACCTTACTCAATTGCCGAAAATACTTTTAGTTCTCTCTCTACTTCAGGAACATTCGTTAAAAACGCTATTCAATCTCCTGCTGATTCATGGACAAGTTCAGGAAACTGGAGTCCAGCCGCAAATATCTCAGCACCTTTGGATGGATCTTATTATCTGACTAATACAGCTATAACCATTACAGCAGATGCTGTTGATGCTAATGGCACAATTAGTTCAGTTGCTTTTTATGTCGATGGGACAAAAATTGGTACAGATAATACATCTCCATATTCTGTTGTATGGACACC
>JAHEEB010000483.1 GCA_024640925.1 Bacteroidota bacterium
TCTTTATTGCTATACATCAAACGATACGATAGAACTTGGTGATTTATCCGGAACAGCTCTTTCTGAGCTGGGCGCTGGTGGTACAGGAGCAGCAACCATTACATGGAAAATAGGGAAAAAGGGGTTAAGTTCCACCTTTGACGGGTTAATTACGAATTCTCAATATGCAAACAGTGGAGCTCAAACATCGATTATTAAAAACGGAGCGGGAAATTTAACCCTTACAAATTTTAATACCTATACGGGTGGAACACGCATAGAACAAGGTACATTAACCCTTACTTCTGAAAGTGGCAGTGGAACAGGTACTGGCGATGTAGTTACTGCTTCCGGGGGTACACTTGCCGGAACGGGCTTTATAAGTGGTTTTGTAACAATTGATTCAAATGCTGTAGTCTCACCAGGAATTAGTGGAATTGGAACAATTCATATATTAAATAGCCTGGAAATGAAACCAGGAAGCTATTACTTATGTGAGTTTAATTCCGGCACACTGGAATCGGATCTTCTGCAAATATCCGGAACAATTAACCTTGATGGTACTCTTTATCTGGCAATAATCGGAGCTACAAGTCTGAAATTAGGTGACAGTCTGCAAATTCTTGACGCTGTGAAGTGTATAGGAAGTTTCACATCAATTATTCCCAAAACTCCGGCAAAAGGACTTTCCTGGGATCTATCCACTTTAAATACCGACGGATTTTTACGTGTTAAAGATCCAGACTCCGAAGACACAACTGGGATTGAAAATATTGAATTGAATAATTTTCAGATATTTCCTAACCCTGCGGATGATGTTGTAAATCTGAGTTTCGAAAGAACGGTTAATTATATCAAAATCAGCATAGAGACAATAAATGGAGTTGAAATATACAGTGAAAACATTTTTTCACCAGAAGCTTTGCATCAACTCAATCTTTCATCTCTGCCTAAAGGTTTGTATTTTATTACTTTACAAACAGGTAACTCTTATTTAACCAGGAAAATAATCATCGAAAGATAATTCGATTTTATATTGAATCCTTTGTTTTTATAGATTATAGATAATGAGGGTGTCCAAAAAGTTGATAAATAGCCACGAAGACTCTAAGACACAAAGGTATCACTAAGGTTAATGTCTTTTAAATAAGATCTTTGTGAGTCTTTGGGACTTTGTGCCTTGGTGGCAAATTTACTTTTTGGACAGCTCTTTTTTTTGTATATATTATGGCACCTCGCACCTTCATTTCAAATCCAATTGTTCTCGATCTCAATTGCTTTAGAAAGTATGCGAAGAATCGATTTTATTTTAAAATAATTAATCAACCACCAGATTGATAAAAAAAAACAAATCGTTGAAAATAATATTAAAAAAGCTGATGTAATAGGAAGAAAAATCAAACCAATAAATAACAAAATCATAATTACAATTTGTGGAAAATTAGCAGGATATATACCCATTTGAAGTTTTATTTTCAGTAATGTATTTTCCTTAGTAAGCTCTACAATATTCATTATACCAATTACTTCAAACATTCTGCCAAATCCGGCATTCTCTGATAACCGAAAAGTATTTGAATCATTTTGTGTAATAAAAAGTTCATCTTTCCCTGAAGATCTAAAAGCACTTACATAAGGCCCATAACTATCAGTTATTAAGCATTTTGAACTATTAATTTTTGATAATGTCATTTCTTTATTTATGTGCAATTCACATGAATATTTTCTTTTTGGCCCAAACATAATAGGTGGCTTTAAAATCCCTAATCAGAGCTGTTGGTTACTTCCATATAGAACTCCTTCAACAGCTGTATTGGGACAAGATATCTTCGAAGGCAAATTTAAGAAATTATTACTTATGGGCATCTTTCGGTGCCTTTCCCTCGGTTATACTTCTGATTTCTTTTCATGCTGTTAAGGTAGGTCATGAGCGACTTTCCATTATATGTTCCGGAAACCCCAGGGGATTAAAAAAAAGGTTTTATGATAATTTTTTCTTTATATAATAAGATATTACTAATTTTAGCCCTCTTTTTAAAACGAAAAAAACCGATAATGGTTACTATTGAACAGCTCAAAGAGCTTGCAGGGCGTGAATTAGCACTCAGGAGGCATCTTTGACATCGAGAACAAAATAAAACAATTGTCCGAAGAAGAGGATAAGACTCAACGGCCGGGTTTCTGGAACGACGCAAAAACGGCTGAAGAGCAAATGAAAAAAATATCCGTCATCAAATTCTGGACAAACTCATACCAGGAGATAAAAACACAACTCGAAGATTTACAGGTTTTATTTGACTTCTTTGAAGCTGGTGAAGCTACTGAAGAAGAGATTGATTCTCTTTACCAAAGTACTCTTTCTGCAATTGAAAACCTCGAGTTCAAAAATATGTTGGGCGAGGAGCAAGATATTCTTGGTGCAATTCTTAAGATAAATGCAGGAGCAGGTGGTACCGAAAGTCAGGATTGGGCCGAAATGCTCATGCGTATGTATATTCGCTGGGGAGAGAAAAACAACTATTCGGTTAAAGAAATCAGTTATCTCGCTGGTGAAGGTGCTGGTGTAAAATCGGTTACTATCGAATTAACCGGTGATTATGCATATGGATATCTGAAGGGTGAAAATGGGGTTCACCGTCTGGTAAGGATTTCGCCGTTCGATTCGAATGCCCGCAGACATACCTCCTTTGCGAGTGTATTTGTATCTCCTGCTGTTAATGATGATATTGTTATCGAAATCAATCCAGCTGATTTGGAATGGGACACTTTTCGTTCAGGTGGAGCTGGTGGCCAGAATGTTAATAAGGTAGAAACGGGAGTTCGTGTCAGACATTTGCCAACAGGAATTGCTGTTGAAAATACCGAAACGCGTTCTCAATTAAAAAACCGGGAAAATGCCATGCGAATACTCCGATCTCATTTATATGAGATGGAACTTCGTAAAAAAATGGAAAAGCAGGCTGAGATTGAGGGGCAGAAGAAAAAAATTGAATGGGGATCTCAGATCAGAAATTATGTTTTGCATCCATATAAACTGGTCAAAGATCTTCGGACAGGGGTTGAAACAGGGAACACCCAAGCAGTACTCGATGGCGATATCGATCAGTTTATTAAGGCCTTTCTGATGGAGTTTGGCAAAAAATAGCTTTCGATGATAAAAATATTTCATAATCCCCGATGCAGAAAAAGTCGGGAAGGACTTAAATACCTCGAATCAAAAACAATTGATTTTACTATTCGTGAGTACCTGAAAGAGGGAGTAACAGAAGAGGAATTAAAAGAAATAATTTTAAAATCAAACCTCAAACCTTCCGATTTAGTCAGGTCACAGGAAGAGATTTATAAAAAAGAACTTAAAGGCAGGAAATTTACAGATGAAGAATGGATTGATATTATTCTGGAGAATCCCATCCTCCTTCAACGACCAATTGTTGTTGGAAAATATAAGGCTGTTCTTGCAGTACCTGTCGAAAAAATAAATGAATTATTTAAAAATTAAGCTTTTCATAAAAACAATTAATATAAATTTAGAATGGATTATCGTATCGAAAAAGACACCATGGGCGAGGTAAAGGTACCTGCCGATAAATATTGGGGAGCACAGACCCAACGTTCAATTGAGAATTTCCCCATTGGGCCTGCTGCCTCTATGCCAGCGGAAATTATTAAAGCTTTTGGTTATCTGAAGAAAGCAGCCTCAATTACCAATAATAAACTCGGGGTGCTTCCAGCAGATAAAATGGATCTCATCTGCAAAGCCTGCGATGAAATTATCGAAGGCAAACTAATGGATCAGTTTCCGCTAGTAATTTGGCAGACCGGCTCAGGTACACAATCGAATATGAACGCAAACGAAGTTGTATCAAACAGAGCTCATGTTTTACAGGGAAACAAATTAACCGAAGGCACTCGCTTTATTCATCCGAACGACGATGTAAATAAATCGCAATCATCAAACGATACTTTCCCTACGGCTATGCATATTGCCGCTTACAAAAAACTGGTTGAAGATACCATTCCTAAAATAGAAATCCTGCGTAACACATTGGCTGAAAAGTCAAAGGAGATGATGCAGGTTGTTAAAATTGGACGCACACATTGGATGGATGCTACCCCTCTTACTCTTGGGCAAGAATTTTCAGGGTATGTTTCGCAGATTGACCATGGAATAAAAGCGCTTAAAAATACACTGGCACACCTTTCAGAACTTGCACTAGGCGGAACTGCTGTAGGTACTGGCTTAAATACTCCAAAAGGATACGCTGTTGAAGTAGCTGCTCAAATTGCCAAACTTACCGGACAGCCTTTTGTAACAGCTGAAAACAAATTTGAATCGCTTGCCAGTCATGATGCTATAATTGAATCGCACGGCGCTCTAAAACAACTTGCCGTTAGTTTTATGAAAATTGCTAACGACATTCGTTTACTGGCTTCAGGCCCACGTTCTGGTATCGGTGAAATTCTTATTCCTGAGAATGAACCGGGATCATCTATTATGCCTGGCAAAGTAAACCCAACCCAGGTTGAAGCATTAACTATGGTTTGTGCTCAGATTATGGGCAACGATGTGGCCATTACTATAGGTGGAATGAATGGCCAAT
>JAHEEB010000484.1 GCA_024640925.1 Bacteroidota bacterium
TTATGTCTTTGTGCCCGACCAACTGCTTGTTGGTAGAAGAAATAATAATCGGGAGTATCTAAATAGGTAGTATCGTAAGAGAAACTTCTCTGATCGCTTATTTCCAGTATCCGATATTTCTCCCTTGCCTGTTTTAGTATTTCAGGCAAGATGTGAATAGAAAAAATATATTTGGTATCAGTTCTATTCATAAGCTGCACGCTATCCATCTCTTTTAGCGTGATTGGCTTAAATCCGGTGATTGTTCTGTTAATTTCTTCTATCATATTGGTAAGTTTCTAATGCAACACTCATTTTCTTTTATTTGGAAAAAACAGGTCCCTTTTCTTTTATTGGTATTGATAAAAGAACTTTTGGGCTTTATATCGGGACCTGTTTTTATTGTCCCATTTTACTGGGATCTGGGTATATGAAAAAAACCTAAACTTATAAATCTCTGTTAATGAAAACGCCAGTTAATAGCATTTTTAATGCTTTATCAACAAACGCTTTGGAGCACTATTATTTACACAAACCACATAGACTCCTGGTAACCAATTACTAACATCAACTGTTGTATTGGCACTGAATTCCTTTTGATAAACAATAGCACCATATATAGTGTATATTACAAGCGATCCTGTTAAATCATTTTCTGTGGTAACGAATAAGTCATTTTCTGCAGGATTTGGATAACAACTATAAGTTGATATGCTTTCTGTTACAATGGTACCAGAAGTTGTATCTGAAGTGTCATTGCAGCCGACACTTGGTGTTGCATATACCGCAACACTATCTAACAGGCCAGCATATATTGTCGATGCTTGCCAGTTTGAGCCTATGGAATTGTCATTGTCTGCATTACATAATGTTAATGATGCTCCGTTGCCATTGGCTAAAGTATCCCATGGAGAACTTGTTCCATAAGTAAGTGAATCGATAATATCACCAGTGGTATTAACAATCTGTATATATTCCCCTTTATTACTTAGCAACTGTCCGGATGTCCATTCATAAGAATCAGAAATTCCAAAGAAATTGTCCAATGATCCTGCATCCCTGGCAAACACCATGTATTTTCCTGAAGCAAGAGTTGTTGCAGCTGGAATACTATATAAAAGAGACAAAGAGGAGCTGTGTTGTAATTTATAGCCTCCTATAGAAGCAGTTTCGGCAGAATTGTTATATATTTCGATAAACTCAAGTGTATCACCGCTCTGTCCGTGACTTGGATCATTGTACATAATTTCTGTAAAAACCAGATTAGCAATTGAGTTATTGAATAGAATTTCAGAACTCATTGATGCAGACATTGAAACATCGGCGGTATCCTGGATGTTTACTGATACTGTTAATGTATATGAATTACCGGAAATAAGTGAGGATTCCAATACTAACGTGACGGTGTCAAGATTATCTGAACGGGTGGCACTGGAAATAGTCCCCAATCCGGTATAATTTGAAACATCTTCGGCGGTATTATTCAACGGTGTGCTAAATACTACATTCACAGTATTTGCTGTTAAAACATATACTCTTTCAACAGTTGGTGGTACTGTCGGTGATACTCCTGAAATACTTTCTCCCCATATTTTTATATCTGTAATACTTGATGTCCCGCTTGATGATACAGCCTTTGTGCCGCTCACAGCCATCGTATCTCTCATTATCCATCTCATATATACCAGGTCAACATCATTACATGCTGTTGGCAAGGCATCTGTAATTACTTGTTCCCATGTGCTTGCTGATGAAATGGTAACTGTATCAGCTGACATATCAGTCCAGGTACCATTGCTGCCAATTTTATATTGTATATTAAAATATTTAGGTCCCGAACTATTACTTCTTTGTTTTGATGTGAAATAGAGATTTTTATAATCAGTTGTACTAAACTTGATTTGCCAATACTTCAGGTCTTTACCATTGTCCCAGCCGTCTACCCTTACACATGTTATCCCATCACTTGTTGTATATGCGGGTGTACCCGTTCCACCCAAAACTTGAATTGTTTGATTCAGGTTGGTAGCAATTCCACCATCGGCAACAGAGTCTGCCGAAGTTGTCGGAAATGTCCATTCTACTATTGTATCATAAACCTGAGAGAAGCTGGTTCCTTTATAAATGGTCAGCAATATAATTAATAAATAGAGTTGTTTTTTCATTTTTATTTTCATTTAAAATTTTCTATATCTAAACTTGTTGAATTATTTTAAACAATATAAAACATGTCGCAGACAGATAAATCCAGTTATGTTTTTGATTTTTGAATTATACAGATTCAGTTGATTTTACCCTAACTTTTTTTCAGAAATTTAAAATTTTCCTTTTCTTCTTCACTTTTTAAAATTTGTAATTTTTACCGGTCAGTTGAAGTATTTCGCCTATTTTCTTCCGAATGTTGACTTTTTTGAAGTTACTTTGTTTGATTTTATTCATGCTGAATGAACAATTCTGTAACTACATCTAAGGCAAGTATTTTTAGTTTGCTAAAATCTTATCAGGGAATCATCTTTTTATTAATTGTTTGTGCCCTTCTTGGCAATTCCATCAACCTTATTATCCCTAAAATAATTGCTAAGTCAATCGATCAATATACTTTAGGAAAATTCAATTACAGATTAATAATTGTAGAGTTTTCTTTAGCTACCTTGGGTATTTTAATTTTCACTTATGCACAAAGTATTGTTCAAACATATGCTTCTGAGCGTGTAGCCAGGAATCTTCGTTCACAGATATCGAAGAAAATTTCGAATCAGCCCCTTTCATTTATCCTTAAGTCAAATCCTTCGAAGTTACTGACAAACCTCACATCCGACGCTGATTCCGTAAAAATGTTTGTATCCATGGCAGTTGTCAATATTGCATCTTCGCTGTTTATGATAATTGGAACCTGTACCTTATTGATTAGTCTCAACTGGAAATTGGCGCTTGCTGTAATAGCTATTGTTCCTATAATTGGCGGAGCCTTTTATATCGTCTTAAAGAAAGCCCGGATTCTGTTTAAGAAAAGCAGGGAAATTATCGATCGGCTTAACAAAGTAATCAGTGAAAGCATCATGGGATCTGCCTTAATTCGGGTTTTAAACTCTCAACAACCAGAATATGAGAAATTTCTGTCGGCAAATATTGAAGCTAAGGATCTTGGACTTTCTATTCTAAGGCTTTTTGCTACTCTCATACCTGTTATAATGTTTGTTGCTAATATTGCCGGAGTGACTATTCTGGCCCTGGGTGGACATTATGTTGTAGTTGGGCAAATGACCCTTGGCGACTTTGCTGCTTTTAACAGCTATCTGGCATTACTTGTTTTTCCTATAATAATGATTGGATTTATGAGCAATATAATTGCTCATACAACAGCTTCCTATCAGCGCATTTTTGATGTTCTGAAATCACCCGATATTATTGATAGGGGAAATATCGTTCAACCTATAAGAGGTAATATTGAAATAAAAGATGTTTCTTTAAGTTATGGCGAAAAACCTGTATTAAAGAATATTTCCTTTTCTGTTAAAGAAAAGAGCCGTACCGCCATTTTAGGGCCAACTGCTGCAGGAAAGAGCCAGCTTCTAAACCTACTTACCAAAATAATAGATCCGGAAACAGGTATAATAGAATATGAAGGAAAAAACATCAATGATTATGATTTAGAATCGTTTCATAGTCAGATAGGTCTTGTTTTTCAGGATAGTGTGATTTTTAATTTAAGCTTGCGCGAAAACATTGCATTCAGCGATAAAGTCACAAACGAGTCGTTAATGAAAGCCCTTGAAACATCGGAACTTATGGATTTGATCAATTCGCTTCCGGAAAAACTCGATACCATTGTATCGGAGCGAGGCACCAGTTTATCTGGTGGTCAAAAGCAAAGAATTATGCTGGCACGGGCTCTGGCTGTAAACCCCAAAATATTACTTCTCGATGACTTTACTGCACGAGTCGACAGAAAAACTGAAAATAAAATACTTTGTAACATCGAGCATAATTATCCTGATCTAACCCTCATTTCTGTGACTCAGAAGATATCTTCAGTCAAATCGTTTGATCAGATTATATTGCTGATGGAAGGTGATATTATTGCCAAAGGCAAACATAAAGAACTTCTTGAAACATGTCCTGAGTACGTTCAGATATATAATTCCCAAAAAAGCACGCACCACTATGAACTATAATCTTAACCAGGTAGCGGAGCAGCCGGAGAAGAAAAAATCGTCGTTGGCAGTTTTGAAGAATATCCTTCTTTTTATGAAGGAAGAAAAGCTCAAATTACTTTATGCTTTTACAGCTATTCTGATAAATGCCATTCTTAGTCTTATTGGCCCATATCTTGTTGGTTATACTATTGATACTTATGTTCAAGCAAAACAATACCATGGAATTCTTTTGTTCTCGGGTATTCTGATCATGCTTTATCTGATAGCTTTTATCTCAAATCTTATTCAGATGCGGGTTATGGGAAGCATTGGTCAGCGTATGTTATTTAACCTCCGAAATGCCCTGTTTAATAAGCTACAGGATTTACCCGTTGATTTCTTTAATCAAAACAAAGCAGGGGACTTAATTTCTCGTATTAATAACGATACC
>JAHEEB010000485.1 GCA_024640925.1 Bacteroidota bacterium
GATAATCGTACCCCGTAATATTTGGGTTAGCTCCAATTTCTTCGTTTCCCTGTCCTTTTACTATTGCCGACCAGGTTCCTAATTCGCCAAAAGGAGTGATTCCTCGGAGCCGGTATTGATATTCTTTATTATTCTCTGGCAGAGAATCGACCCGGAATGTGTATTCAGGTGTTTGGTTTACCTGGTTTAAAATGGGGACAATAGGTTCATTGGTTATTGGGATGAAAGATCTGCCTCCATTGGCGGAACGTTCAATTTGCCATGCATTGTATACGTTGTCTTGTGCAAAGGTGTTCCAGCTCAGGGTTGTTGTTCGATCTCCAAAAACTGAAGAAAACTCAATAGGGGCAGATAAGTGTTGATATTCCGAAATGCCTGTAAAAACAAAAGCAGTGTCCCTTTTATCCGCCAGTGAGTCGGGAAGATTAATAAAAACCCGATACAGGTATTTTTCATCCTTTTTTGCGTTTTTATCGGTTATCCATAGCCCCATAGCCTTAGCTACACCGGGTGACATATCAGCTGAAAACAATGCAAAAGAGAACCGTTGTTTTTGTTCCAATGACTTATACCATACATTCTGCGGATTAAAGCCTTCAACATCCATTTTGAACGTTTCTCCATAAATTGCCTGAGCTGCTATAGCTGCGTATTTGTTCGTTTTTACAAGTGGCTCCCAATCATATAGTCCCAATGGTTTCAGAGGTGATGAAGTTAATATTCTTTTCTCTGTATCTTTTACCAATGAGCTGTCCCTTAAAATAGTATACCGTTCTACAATATATCCGTATTGATTTCCAAGCTGCCATATTTTGTAATCAGAAGGCGCCCAGCGTAAAAGTATGGAATCGGGTAAAGGTCGGGCGATTAGGTGGAGGGAGGAAAGGGAATCGGGTTGCTGGGAATAAGAAGAATTCCAAACCCTCAAGGAAAGAAAAACAACTATAATTAAATTATATATTGGAAATTTTGACTGGGATTTCATTGTAGCTATTTACTTTTTTTATTCGGTTTTATAAAAAACAGTTGGGCAAAAATTTAATGGAAAATCTTCACTTTTTTTACCGGAGCATTTTTCCGGAAGCGAATAGTATTTATCCGGAAGGGGAAAATGTGAATATCCCTCATCTGCAACAAGTGGTTTGTGATTCATTTTTATTAAAAATGGAATATTAATATTTTGGCAGCTTATATAGCGAATATATTTTTCCATCAATGGAATGAAATCCTTGTATGTGACTGGATCAAAAGGAACACCATTAACCAAAGAAACTGAATATGGGTTAGAAATCAAATTATAAAATAAGGGATCATGAAAATAATTAGCGTAAGCAGCTCCAAATATAAACGCTATTGAAACATATGCAGTATCTATTGGTCCAAAGTTGGATTTACAAAAGGTTACTTTAATTTCTCGTTTGCATCCGAATGCCTCCCAGAATTTGCGATTAAGTTCATTATTATTTAGGAAAATTATTTCCTGTGCAAATTGATAAAGACTATGGTATGATATTTTATCCTCTGAATCATATTGGTTGAACCCGGTGATTAATGAATTAGGATTATCCATATCAGTGATTTCTCTAAGAAGACTTGGATAAGTTGTTCTGGTATATCCCTCTTTTGTTTTTGCAATTACATGACTTGTATTACATCCTTGTGTCTTTATACTATCCTTATATAGCCTTTTATTATCAATCAATGTAATTAAAGTAGCGTTATCATAATCACAAAAATTTATTTTTTTTTGAGTCTTAACAATCCTCAATATCGAATCTTTATAAGGAAGAACATAATTTTGTCGTGAATAGAATGCACAAGTCCCAGCTAAATCATCAAAGGATTTTAAACTATATGTTTTTTTTTCACAAACATTATTTAATTTAATGCCATTTGAAATTAAGTAACTATTTACAGCACAAATAGTAGAAATACTATCGTTATATTTTATCTTTATTGCTGTTTCTTTTGGATTTAAGGAGTTATACCAAATATCAATGTTGTTATATTGTCCAAATATTTGTTTTGTAAATATTGTGTTACTTAATATCCATATAAAACAAAGCCCGATCAAGCATTCAATTTTTTTAGTACTCATATTTAGTGTTAATTTTTAGCTCTTTTTACAAATACCCATTGTTTATAAGGTTTAGCTCCACTTATACTATTCCCTGTTCCTGTCTCACATTCTACCACCTTCTCATTTGTAAGACATGGAACACCTAAAGAGTTTGTTGTTGAATAGAACATTAGGTTATTTGATGTATTACTAATATCTGTTAATCCGCAAGTATGCATCAATTCATGAGCTAGTACTTCTGCTGTTGATGTTCGATTTGAAGTAACAAATACTACATTATATTTTGTAACTATTCCAGGAATATAAGATCTTGACCTTATATAAGAAGCACCTTTATTTATCTTTCTATCAAACAAAACACACGTATCCTTTTTTGTTAAAGTTACAATACTATCTAAAACTTTAAGATTTGAATCTAAAATATCACAAAGCATACTTTTATCTAACTTAGAGTATGTAACTAGTTTAGCATTCTTTCGATCTTTTAATAGAGTATCAATTTTCCAATATTCAGAAATTTTTTGTGTCATAAAATATACTGAGAGTTTTGGTGGAGAAATAAGACTTTCAAAATATCCATACTCATCAACATTTAAATCACCATGAATCCAGTCAATAATCTTATTCTTATTTTTATCAGGATCTTCTGTCATTATATTAATTTCATCTCTTGATGCAGATCCAAAAATGCTGTTTAAAAAAATATTGGTTTTAGGATCATAACATTCATTTTCCGTTTTCTTTGGGTACCATGCATCATATTTAATTTTAAAAGGTTGAAGTATTAACACAACCTGAGTTGCTCTGACAGTACCACTAGAATCACATAAATTAATATAACTTGAATCAACCAACTCTACTGAAGATACTGCCTTGATTTTGACAGAAATGCCTGAAGCTTCTTTATTTGTAATACTTACTGATAGTTTTTCTTTATTTGAAGAAACTGGAGTTAATAATGAAAAATCATCAGCTAGTTTGCTCCTTTCAAACCTAGCATTGATAGAACGGCCATCATTTCTGACAGCAATATATCCTTTGTTTAATTTAGAATCAAAATATACCATTGTATCCGCTGAACTCACTCCTGCAATTGAAAAAGCAATTGGAGAAACCACTGATGGTTTCACTTCCTTTGCTGCCAGATTAAATGATAATGTATCTGAACTAAACTTATATTTAAAATATGCTTTAATTAATATCTTATAAACATTTTCCGCTTTTATTATTATAGTATCTGAATTAGTTTTTCTGGTTGTGCCATTTTCTGTTATTTCCCAATTGATTGAAGTAATTTGAGTTGAATCTTTAGTATCCACTTTTTCTTTATCATATAACGAGATTATATTTTTAGAATTAATATTTAAAGGATAACATTTGTTTTCTTCAAATTTTAAAGTTTTTGACACACTATCTGAAAATGTTAAATAATAGATAGGATCATATACCATAAATTTTACCTCCATTGTGTCAACTTTTTCCCAATTTGGTGTTGCTGTTTTAGAGATATCCTCACTAAGTATAATTTTAAAAGGATTACTTCCTCTGGAAAGTTTTGAATTATACTTTTTAATGTCAAAGCTATCTGCTTTTATTCCTTGTGATACTAAAATATTTTTAATATAAATGTCTAATTTATATCTATTTCCTAATTTACATTCACCTGTGTCAATTCCAACTTTTCCAAAACCATATTTTGCTCCTGAATAAGGAAATTCGTCTGAATATTCTTTTAACCCGTTGTGCTTATGTATATAACTTCTCTTTCCTTTTTCTGATAAATAAACTGCATGCATATCCTGAGTTAAGAAAAAATACTTTAATCTTACCCACTGAGCTTCCCCCTCTTCATCGTCCTGTGCCCAAGCCAAAATCATTTCCTGTGGATCGAACATAGCATCCCATTGTTGTTTGAAAAGATTTGTGCCTGATGAATAATCCATCATGTTATCATTATCTGCCAGACCATAATCATCATTAAAAGTATGCCCCAACTGGAAAAATCCGTGCCCAACCTCGTGAGCAATTGTTTTGTATGAAGTTTCATCATCGGAAGGTTTAAAGATATAACCAAATTGGCTGCTCAGGGGCATATCGCCCAGCAGTTGTTTGTCTTCACTGTTTTTAGCTTCTGTTGAGAAAACAAACACATACAAAATTTCTTCATCTGTTCCCCGCTTTTCAGAATATACCTTGTTTAAGCCTTTCATTTCAGAGCTGTACATTGAGAAGAAACCTGATTCACCTGCCTCAAGCTGTCCATCTCCATTTTCATCCCAACTCATATCAGTAAACGCAGAATCGAGAGTTACTTCCCATTCCACTCCGTATGGTAACCAGGCTTTATTTAAATTTTCCGAGATGTTTTCAAGGTTTACATCCTGTTCACCAACAGGTACAAGCACCATTTTCCTTGAAAGCATTTCATATGTTGCAACTTTTAGTTTTCCAATACTAATTAAACTATCTCCTTTCGGATACA
>JAHEEB010000486.1 GCA_024640925.1 Bacteroidota bacterium
TTTCATGTTTAACCACGATCCATCGGTGCCATAGTTCGTATAATCGGATATTTCGCAAGTTGAGCCAAAAAAGTAATTAATTCGGTTCATTTTGTTTTGATGGAATATCTGACCATTGAGGGTATTATATGAGCCGAAGGAAGTTCGTAGAGAAGTTTTCTGTTTTTCAACTTTGTCTTTTAAAATCAGGTTGACTGTTCCGGCAAGAGGACTTTGGCTTCCGGCAAAATCCTGCGATAAATAATTAGGATATATTACAGATGCCGGTCCACGTTGTACCTCAATGTGGTCAATCGCATTCAAATCAAGCGACATGGGGTCAATAAAGGCATCAATAGGCACACCCTGAAGCATATACGTACTGTACTTAGGACCAATACCTCCGTATGTTCCCCAATTGGCGTCATTTCGTGAAAGAACGCTCACAGATGCCCCGGGAAGTTTTGCAATGGCTTCGCATATATTGCGGTTACCCGAAACGCAGGTTTCAATCTCTTTGGAGTCTACAAGATCGACCATTTGTGTTACAATCCCTTCTGACTGTGGTAGTTTAGATGGGGTAATAACGATATTCAGAAAATCATCGAGACTTAAATTAAATAGCTCATCAGCCGTCTTATTTAATGTATCTTGAGTAAATGCTGTAGTAAAAGCACCTATACCCAAAAAACATAAAAGAATTAGCCTTAGCTTTTTCATCCGTCCAAAACCATATTTTAATGGCCAGAACTCTTCTTTCTCCCCTCCAGGAAGGTTTATATATGAATGTTCATTCGGATTTGGCTCATTTCGGTTCATATAGGCGGTTTTATTTAAAAAGCTCTTCTGTTTAACTCTGGGTTACACCAACTAAATCAAAAGTTTAGATTAATGCCGAAACTTGTCTTCTGTTGATTAATTGATTTAACCAATTTTGTGAGATAAATATTTGTCAGTTCTGCCATACATAACCTAAGTTAGTAAATTTTAATGTTGTTTTATAATAAATGAGGAGCATTTTTGGAGGTACTAATTAATTCTAATCAGACAGAATAACTTTTTTTAAAAACTCCTTTAGGACAGAGTATAATCAACAATGGATCTTCCCTTTGCAACTTTGATTTGAAGGTACACTTGTTGTGTTTGCTTGTCAGGATACACTTCTACCCTCTTGGTTCGAATCTCGTTTATAGCATATTTGAGAACGGATAACGAATAACGAATTATTTTTTTATAATTTTAAAAGTCTGTCTACCCACAGTAACAATATACAAGCCATATTGCAAGTCGCCCATAGAAATCAGTTCATCATCCGATACGCAGATTGTTCTGGACCAAATTCTTCCGGTAAGGTCGGCAATGGTCAGCAAAGAACCCGAAGCATCCCTCACATGGAAAGATTCTGTGACCATAGTTGGGTAGATAGTAACAGTTGAAACAAGGGGTTCAGGTAAAAATAATGCTGTATTGGGTGCATTCCAGGTTGGTGCCTGAACTACCCAGCTTAAATTCCCATCGGGCATGCGGGAATAGCTCATATCTGAATTCATTCCTGGAACAACCACTGAATCTACCACCACAACCAAGGAGTCATCGTTCATCTTGGAAAGCACAATCGTATCGCCATCCTTGCTCAATTTGAAACAAAGATGTAAAATACCCTGTTCCGATTGATTATCGGTCCAAACTATCAGTCTGCCTTTGGCAGGAATGACAGTTTTTGTATAATCTGATGATGGTATTTGTGCCAGTGTTTTATTGCTTAACGTATTTGTAAGATACCAACCGGCAATGTTCACAGCATCTGTACCATTGTTGTATAGTTCAATGTAATCATCTTTTTCACCCACTTCATCCGGAATGGTTTGGTTGCTGGTAACTACTTCGTTAATGAAAATGGTTTTTATTTCTATAGAATCCGCGCTTGGTTCATATATCGCCATCAATTTCAGATTTCCATCCATAACTTCGGAATACACGGGTTCTGTATATTCCAATCCGCCTAAAATCCAGTGCTTAAATCGATAACCTGGTATGGGATTAGCTTCCAGGTCAATTTTTCTATCCTTAAAATAGCTTATGGTAACATCGGAGTCTATGATGGATTCAGAATTCATGCGGTATGTTGCTCCGGAAATATTAGCACTTAAACGGATGGTTTGTATTTCCACAGAACTTAAAAAGCGTTCACTAATGAACCCTAGCATCATTTCCGGCCGCTGTGTGGCAAAGGTTTTAAAAATATCCAAATCATTCTGGAAATTGTCTGTAATATTATATCTGGCCTGGTGGTATGGAATTTCATCTCTTATTCTGGAAGAAATACTGTCCATAATTTGAATAACCCTTGTAGGTTCAAACGTGGTGGACAAATGAATGCAAAAACGATCAATAAATTTGTTGAGAAATGTTTCATTTTTAATCAGCTGAGTAAACACTATGGTTGACCATTCAGGAGCAGTATCATAACCACCTATGACGCTGGCCGGATTTTCTCCAAGAGCGAAGGTTAACGTATTGTGAGCGATTCTTCCCAATCCATAACAGTATTCCAAATCCATCAGTATCCATCGCCATTTGCCATCAACCGTTCTTTTCCACATTTTTACGTTGTTGTATGGCCAGTCAACATTACCTACATAAATCTCCGTCATCAGATAATTAATAAACTCGTCAACGTCAATCCGTTTACAAGCTTCACGGTAATTGACATCATCTGACATAGGATTGTTTTTGAGAAAATTACTCAGTTCAGCAAATCCGGCATCAGTCGGAATATCATTTTGAGAATCGACTCCCTTATATGTAGCTTCTATCAGGGTTACTTCATCATCGTCCAAACCAAAATTACTGAACACGAAGTCCTTGTTGCATCTCTCACGCATGTTCTCAATACCGCAATAAACCCCATTCATGAATATTATTGCTGGTTCATAAGCCTGGTAATCTACATCCATCCGATTGATTACAATAGATTGCAGGAAAGCATCCTTCATCATTGTCCTTTTAAAGTCATTACCGGAATTACGCATTTGGATGTCCTTGTATTTGTGGCCTGGTTTGGTTGCTTTAAAGATGTCGTAGCGCAACTGATTGTCTCCAAATTTCTTCTTTGGAGAGATGGATATCGATTTCAGCTCGTGTTCGCGTGATCCTCCGCCCACAATTTTAATGTCTAATTCCTGATTGAGACAGGGTCCGCCTGTTTCGTCAAATAGTTCGAAATTGACAGGTCTGTCCCAGTCCTGGTTAAAGTTTTTGGGTGTTTTTTGTAAATTTCCGGTGATGCCATTGGTGCCATCGCAATAGATGCCAATGGTGTCGTTTGTCAGATAATCTTGATCCGTGGAAATAGATACAACCCGCAAATCCGGTCTTCGAGCATGAATAAAAAATGTCGATGAAACCACATCACTGGATAACTTGCCCGATGAGAAAGCCTTTGCCCGGATAACTGTGGTTGTATCCAGGCTGATTGTTGTTCCATTTTGGTAGTGAATAGAAGTTTTGGTCGGTTCCGTGTGGTTGGTGGTATAATAAATGGTATCTCCAGCTGGTATTGTTATAAAGGATAACAGTTGAGAAGTATTGTAAAAACCATTTTGTAGACTAAATACAGGATTCGAACAACGTTGTGTTGACCATGAGCAATTGTTATTGGTTGCCCCCGGGCTTGGTTGCTCAAAAAACACCCAGTTTGAGGCATTGTCTGTTTGACGGCCGTATGAGATGTTACGGTACTGAGCCTGGTAAACCACAAAATCAACTACCTGCAGTGAATGGTTCAGAAGATAAAGTGTACCACCTTCGGGTTCTAGCTTGAAGGATGCATGGCCTACACGGTCATCGCGTTCAAACCATAACGTATCATAACCATTGGCTAAAACTTTCCTTGATTGGGGGTTCCATTTGGTTGGTTCACTCAGGTTATCAGTAAAATAATAATCGTTTAAATCCTGGATATCCGTTGCAGATGTATTATAGACCTCGACCCACATGCTATAGTTATATGCATCATCCATAATAAATGACACATTGTTGGACATGATCTCATTCAGTCTGATTTGGGAATGAACAATAACCGGAAGGAGTATAGAGGCAAATAATATTATTCTTCTCATAAATCAGGATTCTTATCTGGTCATTTTGTACTGATTTTGTTGAATAATGTAAAAATAGAAAAAACAACTACTTCTTTAACCTCAAGATGCGTTAGGTGTCACAAATTATATTTCAATAATCGTCCCAAGGAGTATCTTTATTTTCAATTATTAAAATCTTCATAATATATGTCAACTTCCGATGTTAATTTTTTGCTTGTGCTCAAAGAGTTTGTCCGGATTTAGTTCATCCTTGTTTTCTTGTTTGGTTGTGATGGGCTCATTTTATTTGGTCGGCTTACACGGAGCCTTTCTTATTTAGTTGTTCGTCCACATGAACTATTATTCTAAAATTATCTCGGGTAATAAATAATTACCAGGTAAATTATCAAAGTTATCATTTATTATTTTTATTCGTTTATCTGTTACTTTAGTAACCTCGTATAATTTATAAGAATAATGCAAAGGTTTGGATGTTTT
>JAHEEB010000487.1 GCA_024640925.1 Bacteroidota bacterium
TTGCCTTAAAAGTTGCACCTACAGTTGACTTTTATGGATTACCATCATCTATTTGCCAGAATGCTACTCCTATAACATTAACTGGCAACCAGGGAACAGGCGGAACATTTTCCGGCTCTGGAATAACTAATAATGGAAATGGAACAGCAACCTTCAATCCATCTTCTTTATTAACAAACAATTATTCGATTACATTTTCCTATACCCATCCAAATTTGTGTTCTTCCAGTATATCTAAATCAGCTATAGTGAATGCTACTCCTTCTATCTTTTCTGTAACTGGAGGTGGGTCTTTCTGTAGTGGTGGAGTTGGTTTGCCTGTAGGTGTCTCAGGTTCAACAGCTGGGATCAAATATGAATTGTTTTTAAATGGATCCAGTACGACCAAAACAATAACTGGGACAGGAAGTGCTATTTCTTTTGGCAACCAGACATTACCTGGCACTTATACAGTAAGTGCAACAAACACAGTAACACTCTGTTCTGTTACAATGAATGGAAATGCGACCATAATCGTCAATCCATATCCCAGTGATGCTCAGGTTATAAGTGGACCGACCTCAGTTTGTCCCGGGAGTACACAAAATTACTCTATTCCTGTTATTGCAAATGCAACAACATATATATGGCAACTCCCTGCAAATTCTTCAATTAACTCAGGAGTTGGAACAAATTCAATAACTATATTGTTTGCGTCAGATGCTATATCCGGAAATATTTCTGTCTATGGGCAAAACACTTGTGGAAATGGAAGTTCTTCATCACTTCCTGTTACTATTAAACCAATCCCATCGGCAGCAGGAATAATAACCGGCAAAACAACTATATGTTCAAACGAAAAGCATGTCACATATTCTACCTCGTCAATTGCAAATGCTACAGGATATACATGGACAGTTCCATCAGGAGCTTCTGTTATTAGTGGTCAGGGCACAACCCAAATTATTGTCGACTATGGAATATTTGCTAACTCTGGCAATATTACCGTAAGAGGAGATAATTCCTGCGGAAGTGGTACAAGTTCATCATTAGTAATTACGGTTGTTCCAAATCCGGATGTTACACTAATACCGACCGCCTCAATCTGTAAAGGATATAGTGCTATAATTACAGCAACGGATAATATTCCGGGAGATAACGAAAATTACCTTTGGAGCACAGGAGCAACAAACGATACAATAGTGGTAAATCCCGCCTCAAATACACGATATTATCTAACACTTACTGATATATATGGTTGTGTTGATACAGCATCCATAATTGTTTTTGTTAATCAAAACCCAGGTGTTAATGCCGGTTCTGACAAAAATACATGCCTGGGTTCTCCAGTTACTTTATCAGCAACAGGCAATGCCGACAGTTGGTTATGGAGTACGGGTGCAACTACTCAAACTATAACTACCACACCTTCAGCAACTGTGAAGTATATAGTCAAAGGCACTATTTTATCCACTGGGTGTTTTTCTACAGATACAGTTAAGGTTACAGTTAATAGTTTGCCAATTGTATCTTTCACGCTTAATGGAGGAACAGGGACTCAATTTTGTTCTAATGGTTCATTAGTTACTCTTGCAGGTTCTCCAACTGGTGGAGGATTTTCTTCTTCTGCAACAGGAGCAATTTCGGGAAATTACTTCGACCCAAATAAAGCTGGTACTGGCTCTCATACAATTACTTATTCCTATACCGATGGAAATTCATGTTCAAACACATCGACCCGAACTGTAAACATTACTGCACCTCCTACTGTTGTAATTTCAGGTCTTAACTCCTCTTATTGTAACAACGCAGCAAATCAAACAATTGTTGGTTCACCAATTCAAGATGGCAATGGAAATTATGGCATCTGGACATTCTCAGGGAACCCGGCAGCACTTGCAGATAATGGTGATGGGACGGCAACATTCAAGCCTTCTGTTTTGACATCACCGGGAGTCTACACTGTTACTTACCAGGTTTCGAGTTTTGTTGGCTGTACAGGCACAATTTCACAAAACGTAACAATAAATTCAGCTCCAACAGTATATTTTGTTGAACTTCCTTCTGCTATTTGTCAGAATTCATCATCAATAGTGTTAACTGGCAACCAGGGAGCAGCAGGCACATTTAGTGGTTCAGGTATTACTGATAACGGAAATGGAACTGCCACTTTCAATCCTTCTGGTCTTGTGCCTAATAATTACAGCATAACTTTTTCGTACCAGAATCCTGTTACTCTCTGCCAGGCATCGTCAATCAAGATTATTACTGTAAATGCAACCCCAACATCTTATGCACTAACAGGTGGGGGAACATTCTGTGAAGGAACTGGTGGAACTCCTATAGGTATACCAAACTCATCAGTTGGAACAGATTATGAACTCTTCCGCGATGGAAGTACCACAGGACAAGTAGTTGCTGGAAATAACTCTTCGTTAACCTTTGGTAACATAACTACTCCCGGGATTTATACAGTAAGAGCCACTACCCTTTCTACCTCTTGTATTACCTTTATGAGCGGCAGTGCAACAGTAACAGTGGCTCCATTACCAGTTACTGCCCAGGTACTAATAGGAGCTACATCAATATGCCCTGGCACATTACAGGGTTTTTCGGTGCCAGCAATCGCCAATGCAACAACCTATGTTTGGAGTTTACCAACTAATGCAACCATTTCAGCTGGTTCGGGTACAAATTCCATAACTGTATTATTTGCTTCAAATGCTCTCTCAGGAAATATTTCGGTATATGGGCAAAATGCTTGTGGTAATGGAGGATCATCATCACTTCCGGTTACGGTTAAGCCAATTCCATCGGCAGCTGGAATAATAACCGGCAAAACAACAGTATGCTTAAATGAAAAGAATGTCGTATATTCAATCTCATCCATTGCTAATGCTACAGCATATACATGGACAGTTCCATCAGGAGCAGCAATAGTTAGTGGCCAGGGTACAACCCAAATAATTGTTAATTATGGAACATTAGCTAACTCGGGTAATATTACTATAAGGGGAGATAATTCCTGTGGAAGCGGCATAAGCTCATCATTGGGAGTTACAGTAATAGTAAATCCGCAATTGACTGCGAATTTGCCTTCCGGACAAATTACCTGTTCAAATACTTCAGTAATTGTTTCTGCTTCTTCATCAACAGCAGGTGCAAGTTATTTGTGGACAGCCATAAATGGCGGAAATATTTTAACTGGATCTTCAAATCCGGCAGCAACGGTAAATGCCAATGGAAATTATATTATTACTGTTTTCGAACCTGTTAATTCTTGTTCTACTTCTGATACAGTTGCAGTAGTCGCCGACTTTCAATCACCACAAAACATTAATATTGTTGCGACAAACTCTGCAACAATAAGCTGTTCTGTTACACAGGTAAATCTAACAGCAAGCACAACAAGCTTATACCCGGTAACTTATTATTGGACACCCTCTGCTGGTGGAAATATTGTATCAGGAATAAATACAGCCACGCCATTAGTCGATAAAGCAGGAGTATATGAAGTTAAAGTAACAAACATTTCCACTGGTTGTTTTACAACCAGGAGCATTGTTGTAACAGAACAAAAAGTCCTGCCAGCGATTTCAGTGACTGACCCGGAACCGGAAAAACTTACCTGTGCCATTCATTCTGTAACACTTTCAGGAAACTCTTCAACTTCCGGAGTTATTTATACATGGAGTGGGCCAGGCATAGTTTCCGGAGGGAATACGACAATACCGGTAGTAAACTTACCCGGTGTTTATACTCTTACGGTTCTGGCTACAAATGGATGTTTAGCTGCAGCCACTGTGCAAGTGTCGGCAGATAATACCCTTCCACAATTAACAATTAATACAAATCCATCCAAATTAACCTGTACAAACACTTCTGTCATATTAAACGGATCTTCAACCACAGCTGGGGCAACCTTTTTATGGACAGGCACTGGTATTGTTTCAGGAGCTACAACTCAAAACCCCACAGTAAATCAGAGTGGTTCATACATCTTAACTGTCAGACACCCCACAACAGGCTGTACCGATTCTGATACAGTTAATGTATCACAAAACATTGTGTTACCAACCGTTACTTTTCCTGTTATTCCCTCAACAATTACCTGTTCAACACCAAGTGTTACCATACAAGGAAATACAACTGCTATAAATAAGACTTATCTTTGGAGCACATTAAACGGAACTATAGTATCAGGTGCAAATAGTGCCAATGCCGTGGTTTCAAAAGCTGGAAATTACACACTTAAGGTAACTGATACCGATAATGGATGCCAGGGCTCCAGTACAATAACTATTAATTCGAATATTGCTATTCCTGATGCACAAATAGCAACTCCGGTTACCTTAACCTGTTCGCCTGCGACAATAATCCTAAATGGTTCATCATCCACCACACCAGTTAATATAAACTGGACAACTTCCGATGGAGTTATTGTTTCGGGTGCAACTTCATTTACTCCTTCTGTTTCAAAAGGTGGCTCATATGTAATGAATGTGACTAACACATCTAATGGATGTTCCGCCAGCACCAGTGTCCTGGTTACTGAAAACAGGAACAATCCTTC
>JAHEEB010000041.1 GCA_024640925.1 Bacteroidota bacterium
CTTTGCCGCCCGATCATTTTATTCGCAGCTAATTCAGATAGGAGTGAGAATTTATGAATACCTTCCTTCTTTGTTACATTCAAAAACTCTTGTAGTTGATGGGAAATGGTGTATTATTGGTTCTGCCAACTTTGATGTTCGCAGTTTTCGGTTGAATTTTGAGCTAAATGCTCTTATTTCAGACAATTCGATAGCCAGGCAGATGGAAACTACATTTATAAATGATACTAAACATAGTCATGAAATAGATCCGGAAATTTTTGCAAAAAGAAGTTTAAAGAATTATATGAAAGAAAGAATTGCAAGGTTAATATCTCCACTGCTTTAGTTAACTTTAGGCATAATTAATTGAGGATACAAGGCATTTAAGAAAGAATAATGAAAACAAAAAATAAGCAACATATTATAAATGTAGTAACGTTAGGTTGTTCAAAAAATCTGGTTGATTCTGAGAAGTTGATGGGGCAGATAAATGCTAATAATTTTAAAGTAATACACAACTCGAACGACTTGAAAGCCAGAACGGTTGTAATAAATACCTGTGGATTTATTCAGGATGCCAAGCAGGAATCAATAAACACCATACTGGAATATGTCGATGCCAAGCAAAAAGGATATATTGATCATGTTTTTGTAATGGGTTGTTTATCTGAACGGTACAAATCTGATTTATTGAAGGAAATACCAGAGGTCGATGCTATTTTTGGAGTCAATAATTTATCGGACATAGTAAAAGCACTGGGTGGAGTTTACAAAAAAGAGCTGATAGGAGAGAGGACTATCACAACTCCGGATCATTTTGCCTATCTTAAAATATCGGAAGGTTGCGACCGTACCTGTGCGTTTTGTGCTATTCCAATTATTCGTGGAAAGCATATTTCGGTTGCTAAAGAGGATGTTATAACTGAGGCAAAAAGCCTTGTATCGAAAGGAGCCAAAGAGTTGATTTTAATTGCTCAGGATTTAACTTATTATGGCATTGACATTTACAAAAAACAAGTTTTGGCAGATCTCTTAAAAGAGCTTTCAGATATCCAGGGAGTTGAATGGATACGGTTACACTATGCTTATCCGGCTTCTTTCCCGAAAGAGGTTTTAAAAGTTGTAAGGGAAAGAGAAAACATTTGTAACTACCTTGATATTCCTTTTCAACATATCAGCAGTAATGTTCTGAAGCTGATGAGACGTGGAGTTAACAGTGCACAGACCTATAGTTTAATCGATATGTTCCGGGACGAGGTGCCTGCATTGACTTTGAGAACAACCTTGCTTACAGGTCACCCTGGTGAAGAGCAAAAAGACTTTGAGGAACTTGTTGAATTTGTTGAAAAGGTTAAGTTCGAAAGGTTAGGTATATTTGCATACTCTGAAGAGGAAGATACATATGCCGCTAAAAATTATGCCGACTCAATACCTCAGAATATCAAGGAAGAGAGGGCATCGAGAATTATGGAACTACAGGAACAGATATCCTACGAAAAAAATCAGGAAAAAGTTGGAACCACACAAAAAGTACTCATAGACAGACAGGAGGAAGAATTTTGGGTTGGCCGCACTGAAGGCGATTCACCGGAAGTCGATAATGAAGTGCTTATAACAACAGAAAAGAAACTATCCATCGGAAATTTCTTTAATATCGAGATTACCGGAGCTGATTCATTCGATTTGTTCGGAAAAATATAAAAGTTAATTATTCCTTTATCATTTTAATTAGGGAGTTATTCATTGTAATAAAATATATTCCAGGCTGAAGGTTGTATATTGGAATATAGTTATAACTATCAGTAATATATATAGTTAATAAAATCTGTCCCTGAATATTGGATATACTTACTAAACAATTGGCAGGATCATTTTCTGACTTTATAATAATATAATCCTTCGCAGGGTTAGGGTAAATACTATATGGATTGTTCCGTTCAGATAATCCAATAGGGATAACCGGAGCATCAATTTCCAATCCAATGTTTGTTGCTGTACCCAGACCATCAGGTTTTCCTTTTCCAATACAAGGAGAATCATCTTTTAAGGTAAAATCAAAATTATCCGGATTTTTGAATCCTGGATTACCGGTTAAATTGCTCTCACCCGGAAGTACAACCGAATCAGATAATGAATATTCAATAACAACAGTGGAACTTTCAAGAGTATCGAGTTCTACTTCCAATTGCGAGGAGAAAATACAGCTGGAAACATAAATATTTCCACCTGTTTCTCCAGTTGCTTCAGCATGATATGCAGAAATTCCTATGAGGTTTGAATAAAAAATTGAATGACTGCAATGCACAATAGCCCCGGTGTGTACCTCTATTCCAGCATCATTTCCTACTAAAGCATTATTGTCTGCATAAGCTAAGGAGTTTTCACCCACTGAAATACCATAATTGCAATGGTAGAGCCAGTTTCCAGAAATAAGGGCATATCGGGTACCTGTTCCAATATCAAGAGCATCGTCACTAAAATAACTCACTTGATTATATAAGATAAGACATGTATCAACATCGTCCAAATCGATAGCATCGCTTTTATAACCTTGAGCTATGGTACCATCCTTTCCGGTAACTCTGCTTGAATCGATTTGAACCCTGGTTGCACTGTGCACTGCAATACAATCGTACCCATTTGTAAGAGAATTGCCAAATACTGTACAATGAGATATTTTTAAATCACCACCCAAAACATTTAGAAAAGATTTCGATCCGGAAGATGTTAAGTAGTTAAGTTCAATATGAGCATTCGTGCTATTTATCATTCCCCATTCAACACCATTATTTAACGAAGATATTTTAATACTATCAATAGAGTTCCCATTCGCAAAAAAGGAGCCATTGATTGTTAAATTTACATTAGAGTCAATCAGAACTTCTACACCAGCATCTATTGTAAGAGTATCTCCTAAGTTAACAGTTAACCCGCTATCAACAATATAAGGCGAGCCATCGGTTGTAAGATGCATGTTTGTATTAATAACAGATGGTAAATTTGTTTGGCAATGCAACCATATGCAATTGAAAACAAGAACGATTAGAGTAAGAGACCGTTTTATCATATTCCTATTTAATTAACACAAATCGTTGAATTTCTGTGCGATTGTTGGTTTGTAGACGAATAAAATAAATACCTTTCGGCAATTCTTGAGGAATCTGGTAGCGCAAAGTACCATTTGAATCATATGGATCAATTGAACGAATAACTTCGCCACTAATATTTAGAAGACAAATACGTACAAAAGAATTACTTTCGTAATTAATAGATAACCAATCCTTTGCTGGATTTGGGAATACACTGAGCTGCTTTTTATCGATTGTTTTAGTAGATACAATGCCTTCTTCGAAATAAGCAGTCATCGATTTGTTTTCCGATAGAGTTAATGTTTGAAAAGAAATTGGGTTTTGCTGAATTTCATTCCAACCTGCAAAATGATATCCGGGATCAGGAATTGCTTTCAAATCAATAGCGTTTTTACTAAAATATTGACCAGACCAGGGATATTCGCTAACGTTTAGGGTATTAATCATAATTTTGCCATGCCCGACAACATCTAATGTTATAGTATTTGTATCGGTTAACGAAAAGGTTGATTTCATTTGTTCAATTAAAACAGAAGGCCGGTTTCTAAGGAAATCTCTTATACTTTCTATATTCGTTTCGTAATAATCATTCGACGAGTTCCATCGGTTTATTTCCCGGTTTATTTCAGGTAAAATAATAGAATACAAGGAGTCGAAAACATGCAGGGCGAATTCGGGTTTGAAGACAGAATTCAGCATATCACAAGTACTATTAATATATTGTCTGCGAAATTCCGCACTCTGCCTTAGTTTCATTGGGATAGTATTTGCCCAGTATAGACTGGTAAAAGTTGTCATCTGATGAGTAAACTCATCATAATCTAATTCTGTATATCCACGATCGGTATCCCAGATAGAAAAATTCCACAATGCACCCTGCCGGTTTTCACGAAAGGCCGATACACCCCAACTCCATGAACGGTATTGGCTGCATTGAATAAAACCAGCCAATCTGAGAAAACTGGTCATATTCATCATGGATTGGATTTGCTGATAATTCGCTTCATCAGAAAAATCATTATCTTGGATGAATGAATACATCGAATTCCAGGAGTTTAACGTTCCATATTCTAAGGTTGCCCCCTCATTTTTAAACCTGATAAGATCAAAATCGGTAAACCCGGTGCGATCCTTAATATAGTCCTCATCTACGGTTTCGCGAATATTATAAATTCCCCAATACTTGTTATTGAGGTAAAGGGATGCCCAGGTACTTTTATTTGGTATTTCGCCTGTTTTTTCCCATAAAGCGGCAGATAAAGCATCTCGAAGAAGAGTTCCTGTTTCAGTTGTGAGATCATCATCGTAGCCCGCTTTTAATACAAGTCTGCTGAAGGCCGATAATCTCCCGGAGCCGAAAATCGGATATTCAAGTTGTTCCATACCATAATCATCGCGGAAGAACAGACGAAATGATTTTTTGTCCATATCGACTGAAGATGCCCCTTGTATCCGAATTCCGGCATTTACCGAAAACCTCAGTTGATTATTTTCCAAAAATCTTAATTGACAAGGTCTTTCCCACAAAGGTCCCACAGAATACGGATGAGTGTATATCCCATAACTGCCAAACAAGTTTGCACTATCGGTTAATACAGCCAGTACAGGTAAGGAAGAGGTTTCTTTAAAAGAATAAAATTCGGAAACAACATCGCTGTTTATCCATCCTGGTTTAGTATTTATTGCCATTACAACTGAAGTTTCATTAATTGAAAATGAAGAATCGTAGAGGATTGAGTCTTTTGTGGGAATTGAATTACTAGTTGTATAATGAATTTCGGCTTCATTCGTATTGCTTATAGAAACTAGAAAAGCAGAATCGAATAATCCGGAAGCTGGTAAAATAGCAGGTCTTTCTAAAACACCTTTAAAACCCTTAGTAATATTGGGATCATCTGGAGTAGGAGAGGAGAAATAACACCAGTTTCCGGCATTTTCAATATTTCTGCCATAAGAAATATTCCTGTATTGAGGGCCATACGTTATGGAATCGACGAATTGTCCTGTTGGCGACAACAATATAAGCTTTTCTCCCTCTGACGAAAGTTTAAAATAAAGGTGGTTCGTGCCCTGTTCTAAGGCTTTGTCTGCCCATAAAATGAGGTATCCGCCTGCCGGGATCGTTAATTCTGAATCAACTGCCATCAAACGGTGTTTAAAAAGATGGTTTAAATCATCAGTTATATAGAATCCATCCAGATTTATAGGTTGTGAATCATTGTTCTTTAATTCTATCCAGTCGTCAAATTCATAATAATTGTCATTATTTACGGAGAAATTAGAAGCACATAATTCATTAATAATCAATGATTGAGCATAAGTGGTTCCCAACATACTGAGACAGAAAAACAGATAAGTTACTATCCTTTTCATTTAATGGTTTAATAATACAATATTAATCAATTATGCATAATCTTGATATTTATTTAAGCTTTTATGTTTTGATAATCAGCGGATTTGCTTAAGTCGATGGAGTTATTACACAATTTTTGTCAATTAAAAAGCCACCTTTTGGGGGTGGCTTTAAATTTCTATTCTTTATCTTTTTCCTTCTCTTTCTCCTTTTCCTTCTTTTTGCTACTTGATTGGGGTAACTCTTTGGTTACATGGATAGCATTCATCTCAATTTCTTCCTTTTCCTTATTAAAGGATATTTCAATTTTGTCTCCTTCTTTCAGATCAGAACGAATAATAACCTCCGCCATTGGATCTTCAAGATATTTTTGAATAGCTCTCTTTAATGGTCTGGCGCCAAACTGAACATCATATCCTTTTTCTGCAATATAATCTTTAGCTTCCGTGGTAAGAGATACCTCATAACCCAGAAGATTAATCCTTTTGTAAAGACCTTTCAGTTCAATATCAATAATTTTAAAAATATCCTGTTTTGTAAGGGCATTAAACATTACTACATCGTCGAGACGATTAAGAAACTCAGGAGCAAAGGCTTTTTTAAGAGCATTTTGAATAACACTTTTAGCATATTCGTTGCTGGAAGCTTGCTTATTCTGAGTATTAAAACCAACTCCGGTTCCGAAGTCTTTTAGTTGGCGTGTACCAATGTTCGAAGTCATAATAATGATGGTATTTCTGAAATCGACCCTGCGGCCAAGACTGTCAGTAAGTTGTCCTTCGTCCAAAACCTGTAAAAGCAGATGGAAAACATCGGGATGAGCCTTCTCAATCTCATCAAGAAGAACAACTGAATATGGTTTTCTGCGTACTTTTTCAGTAAGTTGTCCGCCTTCTTCATAACCTATATAACCAGGAGGCGCTCCTACCAGGCGGGATACGGAGAACTTTTCCATATATTCGCTCATATCAACCCGAATAAGGTTGTCGGTAGTATCGAATAAGTATTGGGCAAGAACTTTAGCTAATTGAGTTTTTCCAACACCTGTGGGGCCAAGGAAAATGAATGAACCAATAGGTTTGTTCGGATCCTTTAAACCAGCACGGTTTCGTTGAATTGATTTGACAATTTTTGATATTGCTTCTTCCTGTCCAATGACACTGCCCATAAGTTCCTCACTCATTTTTAGAAGACGTAAACCTTCGGCCTGGGCAATACGTTGCATAGGAATACCTGTCATCATGGCAACAACTTCGGCAACTTTTTCTTCATCAACCACTTCGCGGTTACGGGCAAGTTCTTTTTCCCATTTGAGTTTTTCTTCCTCAAGTTGTTCTATATATTCTTTTTCTTTATCGCGGAAGCTTGCAGCTTTTTCGAAATTCTGGTTTTTAACCGCTTTTATTTTTTCTTTTTTGGTTTCTTCAACCTTTTTTTCAAACTGGATAATAGATTCGGGAACTACAATGTTAGATATATGTACCCTGGAACCCGATTCGTCCATCGCATCAATAGCCTTATCCGGCAAATGTCGGTCAGTGATATAGCGGTTTGTTAAGCGAACACAAGCCCTAATAGCTTCTTCGGTATAGATTACATTATGGTGATCTTCGTATCTTTCTTTAATATTGTTCAATATTTCAAACGTTTCATCTTCAGTAGTAGGTTCTACCATAACTTTCTGAAAACGACGTTCCAGTGCACCATCTTTCTCAATATGTTGACGATATTCATCAAGTGTAGTAGCGCCAATACATTGGATATCACCCCTGGCAAGGGCAGGCTTAAGCATGTTTGCAGCATCGAGTGAACCGGTTGCTCCTCCGGCGCCAACAATTGTATGGATCTCGTCGATGAAAAGAATGACATCATTTGTTTTCTGAAGTTCATTCAGAATAGCTTTCATCCTTTCTTCAAATTGTCCGCGGTATTTTGTTCCAGCAACAATTGACGCTAAATCAAGAGTAACAACGCGCTTACCAAACAATACCCGCGATACTTTTCTTTTAATAATGCGCAAAGCAAGACCTTCGGCAATGGCAGACTTTCCAACTCCTGGTTCACCAATAAGAATAGGGTTGTTCTTTTTTCTGCGACTGAGTATTTGAGCAATACGCTCAATTTCTTTCTCCCGGCCAACTATAGGATCAAGCCTGTCTTCTTCGGCAGCCTTAGTGAGATCAATGCCAAAATTATCGAGGACTGGGGTTTCCGAACTTGATTTTGAACCTTGTTCCCCGCCACTGTGCTGTTTTCCGGGTCCGAAAGTACTTCCTGGAGCTTCATCTTCGTCCCCTGGGAATTCTGATTTTGGTTCCTGGTCTTTAAGTGGTTCTTCCTGGTTTTCTTTTTCCAGTTCCTGTCTCACCTTATTATAATCTATCTGATGAGTTGTCAGTATTTGAGCTACATTCGATTTTTCATCTTTTAAAATGGCAAGTAGCAAGTGTCCGGTGTCTATTGTTGTCTTTTTCAATGATTTAGCTTCTAAGTAAACAAGTTTTAATATGCGTTCAGAAGAACGCAGCAAAGGAATATTTTCGGTCTGTGTAACTTTTATAGGACCCGATGGGTTAAGAGAATTTTCTATATCCCTTCTCAAATCATATAAGTTTGCACCCAGAGTAATAATAATATCAATGGCAATTCCTTCTCCTTCGCGCAATATGCCAAGGAAAAGATGCTCGGGGCCAATCTCTGTATTGCCTAATCGAATAGCCTCTTCCTTACTATAAGACAGTACGTCTTTAATTCGTTGTGAAAATTTTGCATCCATAATTTTGTTCCTGTACTACTGTTATCAGTCTTTTTTCTCGCTATATAGGTAATGTAAATATACTATAAATTCAAACGTTTTATGAACATGTTTTGTTGATAATTACCACCAATATTATGCCAAAAAATCACCATAAATATCTAATTTCGTAAGCTCTTAATATAATAAATATACAAAATTTTTTCCACAATTTAACTGAAGGTATCGGAAATGGCAGAAGGTGAAAACATTATAAAAATTAATATTGAAGAAGAAATGAAAACATCGTACATCGATTATTCGATGTCGGTGATCGTTTCCAGGGCATTGCCCGATGTAAGAGATGGATTGAAACCAGTTCACAGAAGAGTACTTTTTGGCATGTCTGAACTTGGTGTACTGTCAAATCGTCCATATAAAAAGTCAGCAAGAATAGTAGGAGAGGTTCTCGGAAAGTTCCATCCTCATGGAGATACGTCGGTTTATGATGCTATGGTGAGGTTGGCTCAGGACTGGTCGATGAGGTATCCATTAGTTGAGGGACAAGGAAACTTTGGTTCAATGGACGGTGATAGTCCGGCAGCCATGCGTTATACCGAGGCCCGATTAAGAAAGATAGCAGAAGAAAGTTTAGCTGATCTTGATAAGAATACGGTTGATTTCATGCTAAATTTCGATGATACCTTGGAAGAACCTACTGTACTTCCTTCTCGTATCCCTAATTTGTTGGTAAACGGAGCATCTGGTATTGCTGTTGGTATGGCTACCAATATGGCCCCACACAATTTAAGAGAAGTTTGTTCTGCCATAAAGGCATACATCGATGACAATGAAATTACCATAGAGGGATTAATGCAATATGTAAAGGCGCCTGATTTTCCGACTGGTGGTACCATTTATGGATTTAAAGGAATACGCGATGCATTTGAAACCGGTCGGGGTAGAATAGTACTCAGGGCCAAAACTGAAATAGAGATTACCGAGTCTGGTCGTGAATGTATAATAGTGACCGAGGTACCGTATCAGGTTAACAAGGCTGAAATGATCAAGAAGATAGCAGATATGATCAACGAGAAAAAACTCGAGGGCATTTCTTATATCAATGATGAAACAGACAGAACAGGACTCAGGATTATAATTATATTAAAGAAAGACGCTCAGGCAAATGTTGTATTAAACAATCTTTTTAAACATTCACAGCTTCAGACCTCATTCAATGTTAATAACATAGCCCTTGTAAAAGGCAGACCAAAACTTCTGGATTTAAAACACCTTATTAAATATTTTGTTGAGCACAGGCATGAAGTTGTTATCAGGCGTTCGCAGTATGATTTGGAACAATCTTTAAAGAAGGCCCATATATTAGAAGGTCTATTAATTGCACTGGATCATTTAGACGAAGTAATCAAATTGATTAGGGCATCAAAAACCCCTGATGATGCGCGTGATGGGCTTATGGCCAGCTTCAGTCTTTCTGATGTTCAAGCAAAGGCTATACTTGAAATGCGTTTACAGCGTTTAACCGGTCTTGAACGTGATAAGATTAAAGCAGAATACGAAGAATTACTGAAACTAATTGAACATTTAAAAGAAATACTTGCCAGTGAAAGTCTCAGAATGCAGATTATTAAAGATGAGCTTACTGAAATATCTGACAAATTCGGAGATGAGAGAAGAACAGATATAGTCCCTGATGCAGGGGAGTTCAATCCGGAAGATTTCTATGCCGATGAAGAAATGTTAATTACAATTTCTCATCTTGGATACATAAAACGTACACGTTTGAATGAATTCAAAACTCAGCACAGAGGTGGTATAGGTTCGAAAGGAAGCGACACAAGAGAAGAAGATTTCCTTGAACATATGTTTAATGCCACAATGCATAATACTTTGTTGTTTTTCACAGAAAAAGGAAAGTGTTTCTGGCTTAAAGTATATGAAATCCCTGAAGGAACAAAAACTTCAAAAGGTAGAGCAATACAGAATCTGATTAATATTGATCTGGAAGATAAAATTAAAGCTTTCATTAATGTTACTAATTTTAATGATTCTGAGTATATTAAGTCTAATTATATTGTTCTTGCTACAAAGAATGGTCTTATTAAGAAAACTACGCTTGAAGCATATTCAAGACCTCGTACCAATGGTATAATTGCCATTAATTTCAGGGAAGGAGACAGTTTAATTGAGGCCAGACTAACAAACGGTAAAAATGAGCTTATACTTGCCATTCGATCTGGAAAAGCTATCCGATTCAATGAAAGTAAAGTAAGGCATGTTGGCAGAACTGCTCTGGGTGTAAGAGGAATAAAATTCTCCAACCCTAATGATGAAGTTGTAGGTATGGTAGCCGTTGATGCTGAAAACAAAGAAACGACTATTTTAGTGGTTTCAGAAAATGGATATGGTAAACGTACAGATATAGAAGATTATAGAGTTACAAACAGAGGAGGGAAGGGAGTAAAAACTATAAATGTAACGACTAAAACAGGTTCACTTATTGCTATAAAAGCAGTAACCGAAGAAACTGATTTAATGATAATTAACCGCTCAGGATTAACAATTCGTTTGTCTGTTGGATCAATTAGAGTAGCTGGTCGTGCAACACAAGGAGTAAGGTTAATTAACATCAGAGAAGGAGATTCTATTGCTGCTGTAGCCAGTGTGGCAAAAAGTCCGGATGAAGAAGTGATTATTGAACCTTTGACTGAAACGGATACACCTGCGGAAGATATTGAATGAGAGATATATTAGTATATTATTTTCTTTTGTTTAAATTTGTCTAGCTTTAAAAAACAGCATAACATATTGAATTTACTATTAATATAAAACCATAAAAATTCATACAATGAATAAGCTTATTTCCTTTTTTGTTGCCATAGCTTTAACAGTTTCAGTCGGTCTGAACGGACAGGATGGAACATCACAAGAAACAGCTGTAAGCAAATATCCGGTGCTTCAAAATAAACTCAAAAAGAGTGATAAAGATGTATTGGATCCAAAACAAAACATTTCAGCCAAATTCTGGTTATCACGTGCCGATTTGATGCTTGATATCTTTGAAGTAAATGTAAAATTCCTGGTTGTTGGTGGCCAATCTTTTATGATGAAACAATTTTTTGGAGAACCAAAACAGGTTACTACTGAAACCAGGGCCGATGGAAACACTTACGAAATACATCAACATGAGCAGGTTAAAATTGTTTACCTGAATGGAGTTGTTCAATCGTGGGAAGAAATGAATAAAATATATGAGCAGCCGCTTCCTGAAGCTTACAAATGTTTGGAAAAATCTCAAGAATTGGACGTTGAACATAAACTTGACAAAAAACTGAAAGAAGCTTATGTTAGATTGGCTAATTTTTATATAAATGATGGTTCAACCAAATATGTTGCAAAGGATTATAACGGAGCATATAGTAGTTTTAAATCGGATGTTGATATTAAACTTAAACCGGTTGTAAATGTTGTTGATACACTTATTATGTTTTATACAGGTTTATCAGCTTCCAAAGCAAATCTGCTCGACGAAAGTATAAAATACTACGAAATGGCTTTGTCTTATAATTTACCAGAACCTTCGTTGTATGTTGAACTTAAAAA
>JAHEEB010000488.1 GCA_024640925.1 Bacteroidota bacterium
CATTTATTTTCTGGCAACAAATTTGATGACTATTGTAATTAAACAAGATGACAAAGATAATCTCATTTTATTACAGACATAAAGCTTAACCATAATTTACCTGAATTAAGCTTCACGTTCTTTTAGCCTAGAATGAATCAATTGAAATTAAGAATAATTTGATCGAAAATAAACTTTGATGTAAAAAACCCTTAATGAATTGCTTGAACTTTAAAGAATAGGAGTTGTTGGTTAAGAGTGACTAGTTGTGGGAAAATAAAAATGATTACCTTTGTCAATATTTAAATATAAGATAATATTTCATTGGAAAACAACGATTTACTTAAGAACAACATAGTAGAAGGGATACTTGAAAGGAAGGGCGAAAATATTGTTATCCTAAATCTGGAAAAAGTTGATAATGCTTTTTGCAGTGATTTTATTATTTGTCATGCCGATTCCAATATTCAGGTAAATGCTATAGCCGATTCTGTCGAAAAAAAGGTGTTGGACACTTTAAATGTTAAAGTCCATCATCGCGAAGGACTTAACAATGCGATTTGGGTTCTTCTCGATTACAATGATATACTGGTTCATATATTCCGACAAGAATACAGGGATTATTATAAATTAGAAGAATTATGGGGCGATGCCCTGATTACAAAAATTGAAGAAAGTTTTAATTTCTAAAAAAGATGGACGAGAAAAAAAAGAACGAGAAAAACGAAACACCGGAAAACAATTCACCACAACCGGGAAATAATCCTGTTCCGAAAAAAAATAAGTATAATTCATATCTCATACCTGCACTGGTAGGTTTATCGATATTATTCATTTATTTTTTTAACACTGGCAATGAACCTTTACCTACCGAATGGAAATGGGTAAAAGAACATCTGCTTGACTCAGGCGATGTAAAAACTCTTGTAATTGTTAATGAAAAATATGTTGAAGTTACAATAAAACCAGAACGCTTAGGCTTGCCCAAGTTTAAAAAGCTTGTAAGAAAAACTGGCTTTAACCAAACCAATAAAGTTGGACCTCATTATAAATTTGATATTCCCTCTGTTGATTGGTTTGAAAAATGGCTTGCTGATGCTCAAAAAAATTACCGGCCTGAAGAAGTTATTTTTCCAGGCAGAGCCGATAGACGAGATGTATTTAGTGAAGTTATGGGCTGGATACTTCCCATTGCTATCCTTGTTGTAATCTGGCTCATTATTTTCAGGCGAATGAACTCTGTATCGGGCGGTGCCGGAGGTCCTGGCGGAATATTTAATGTTGGTAAATCACGGGCAAAGATATTTGACAAGGATACAAGCGTAAAAGTCGACTTTAAAGATGTTGCCGGCCTGGAAGAAGCTAAAGTTGAAGTTCAGGAAATTGTGGAATTTCTAAAAAAACCAAAAAAATATACAGATCTGGGTGGTAAAATACCTAAGGGAGCATTACTTGTTGGCCCTCCGGGGACAGGTAAAACCCTTCTTGCCAAAGCTGTTGCTGGCGAAGCTAATGTTCCATTCTTTTCTATGTCTGGTTCCGATTTTGTAGAAATGTTTGTAGGCGTTGGAGCTTCGAGAGTACGTGATCTGTTCAAACAAGCAAAGGAAAAAGCTCCATGTATTATATTTATCGATGAGATAGATGCTATTGGTCGTGCCCGCGGACGTAACCCAAATTTTGGTGCTAACGACGAGAGAGAGAATACTCTCAACCAGCTTCTTACTGAAATGGATGGATTTGCAACCAACACAGGTGTTATTATACTTGCTGCAACAAACCGTGCCGATATTCTTGATCGTGCTTTATTGCGTGCGGGTAGATTCGATCGTCAGATACATGTTGAATTGCCAGATTTGAATGAGAGAAAAGATATTTTTAATGTACATCTGAAACCATTAAAAATCGATAAGGATCTTGATATTGCCTTTTTGGCAAAACAAACACCTGGCTTTTCCGGAGCTGATATTGCCAATGTTTGCAACGAATCTGCTCTTATTGCTGCCCGTAAAAATAAAAAGAAGGTAGAGAAACAGGATTTTCTTGATGCCATTGACAGGATTGTTGGTGGTTTGGAAAGAAAGAATAAAATAATTACCCTGGAAGAAAAACGCACTATTGCTTATCACGAAGCTGGTCATGCTACTATCAGCTGGATGCTTGAACATGCCAGTCCACTTGTAAAAGTTACCATAATACCACGCGGGAAAGCCTTAGGTGCAGCCTGGTATTTACCCGAAGAAAGACAGATTACAACCAAGGAACAGTTGCTTGATGAGATGTGTTCTACACTCGGAGGAAGGGCATCGGAAGATATTAACTTTAACAAATATTCTACCGGTGCACTGAATGATCTTGAACGTGTAACCAAACAAGCTTATGCAATGGTTCAGTATTTCGGTTTAAGTGAAAAAATTGGCCATCGTAGCTTTTACGATTCCAGTGGACAAAGTGAATATTCTTTTGTAAAACCTTTCTCGGAAAAAACCGCTGAATTGATTGATGAAGAATCTAACAGGCTTATAACTGAACAATATGCCAGAGCTATTTCCATTTTAAAAGAAAATCAAGAAGGACTTACCAAACTTGGGCAACGTCTTTTGGAAAAGGAAGTTATTTTTACGGAAGATCTTGAAGAAGTCTTCGGCCCTAGAAAATTTGAAAGTGAACGGACTCAAGCTGATAATAACACTCCCAATCCAACTGAAGAGAATGGAGCTATTCCAACAAGCTTATCAGAGTAATTATGGATGGTAGCTGGGTTACGGTGTATTCTACTGATCAACTTTATAAAGCAGAATTAATCAAACAAATTCTGTCTGATCAGCAGATTATCGCCTTCATTCTCGACCAGCAGGATTCGACTTATCTTTTCGGAAACATAGAAATATGTGTTAAGCCCGGTGATGTGATCCGGGCTAAACACATACTTGAAAATACAGACCTTTGAAAAACATTACTATTCGTGCCATATCGGGCGCAGTATATATTGGCCTCATAATTGGCTCATTGCTGTACAACAAATCTGCCTTTGCTGCAGTTATTTTCCTCTTTAATACGATTAGCCTGGTCGAATATCAAAACCTCAACAGCAATAAACATAAAGATTTTTCACCTTTGGTTTCTGGTACTTTCCTATTCCTTATTGCTCATCTTTATGTTGAAGAAATAATGCCTTTTAAAGGGACTGTTCTAATTTTGCTTATACCTCTAATCCTTTTGGTTCGGGATTTGTTCTCGAATCCTGATAAACAAAAACCTTCCACCTCTCATGTTTTGTTTTCCCTGTTTTATATTACAGTTCCTCTTCTTACCCTCGATTATTTAAACTTTAGTGCTGCCAATCAATATTCCAGAATGGTAGTCGCTATTTTCATATTGGTCTGGTCAAATGACACTTTTGCCTTTCTGAGTGGAAAGGTATTGGGAAAGCATAAGATTTTTGAACGCATCTCACCGAAAAAAACCTGGGAAGGTACAATTGGAGGAATATTTACTACAATTGCTATTGCCTGGTTGCTGTTTCGTTGGGTAGGTTTCTATAGCCTTCCTGCATGGCTTATTTTAGCCTTCCTGGTTTCGGTATCAGCTATTATTGGCGATTTTATCGAATCGATGCTGAAACGAAATGCAGGGGTAAAAGATTCAGGAAAGATTATGCCTGGTCATGGCGGAATTCTTGACAGAATAGATTCATTATTATTTGTATTTCCTGTTGTTTTGATTTATATACAGATAATTTCAATATAAACCTCATTAAAAAGGCAAGAGAAAATTCCCCTTGCCTTTTCATTATACATAGCCCCCACTAATGATATTCTTTAATATTTTTTGCCTTTCATCTGATAGATTTCGATAATAAGAGCTGAAACATGCAAAAATCCCTTATTCTCCGGGAAAAATATCTCAAACTACCTGAATTGAAGCCTGAGAATAACAGTTAAGTATAACTGGATATATATTTGCATCATCAGACATGGAGATGAGAATACCAGTGACACAAGTATTTGGGTTAGAAATTATCCTAACCTGTTATAAAATGATTTGAACCTTTCCTTTTGCGTAAGCTCACTAATAAACAAGTGTCAGTATTATTATTTAGAAAGATGCTTACTAATCATGGATAGTAATAACTCTTGTTTTGTGGGTTTGCTTAAATAATCGTTACACCCGGCATCAAAAGCTTTTTGTTTTTCGTCATATGCAGCATACGCAGTTTGGGCAATAATTTTCAGATATGGTTTAAACTGTCTGATCTGACGTGTTGCTTCATAACCATTTATATCAGGTAAGCGAACATCCATTAAAACTAAATCTACCGGTTGTGATTTTGATATTTCAACGGCTTTCTGGCCATTTTCAGCCTGTAGTATATTTATTTCACTGCCTGTAAGAATTTCCTTCAGGTACTCCGAATTGTAATAATCGTCTTCTACAATGAGGATGGTTTTATTTATTAATTCGTTATTTTGGTGTTTCTCTTTTTCTATTGTCTGCGATTGTTCGGGCTTTGTTGTTTTATATGGAAATGTAAAAGTAATTGTACTCCCTTTATTTAGTTCTGATT
>JAHEEB010000489.1 GCA_024640925.1 Bacteroidota bacterium
GTATAAGAACAGAAATAAAAATAAAACCTAAAAACGGTGACGAGCTATCTGTTCTTATTCTGCTTTCGAAAGCACAGGTTGAGAATGAAATCACTTACACAGCTTTCATTCAAACAATCGAAGTTGAATTATTCTAACCTACTCTTTTTTTATTTATATAGAAAAAAGCTTAAGAATGAGCCTTTTGAAAAAAAATAATGACAAGTATCTGGAAAATCGCATTAAAGAACTTGAAGGTGAAATTGAAAAAATTAAAGTAACCAGTAAAGGAGATACCTCATTTAATATCAAATTATTGGCTGAAATTGAAGAATTAGATATTTTTTCATATAACAGTAAAAATGAAAAATTTGAATTCTTAATACCCAATAGCAGATTATTTGTTATCCAGAAAATTCCGGATGGATTAGATGATTTTACCTCTATTATCCATGCCGAAGATATTTCTACGTTTCAATCTGCCCTGGGTAAACTTCCCGAAAAGCCTTATATAACCTGTCATTTGCGAATATACTTAGAAAACGATGGTTCAAAAGAATTACACTCCATTAAATTAAACCTTGTTTCGAAAAATGATGGTTTCTATATGATTATTGAAGATATATCTCATTTAGCAAAACAAAAGAAAGAATTGGAAAGAAGTAAAGAAAAGGTTGAAGAATCTGATAAACTTAAAAGTTTGATTTTATCAAATATATCTCATCAGATAAGAACTCCACTTAACTCTATAACAGGATTTTCTGAATTACTTGCTCATGCCGATTGTGATAATGCTAAAAGAAAAGAATATATAGAAATTATAAAAAGACAAAGCAAAAGGATTCTTAATTTAATTGACGATATTTCTGAAATTGCAAGAATTGGAACCGGGAATATCAACATTACCAAAATACCTTGTAATTTGAATCTGATACTAAATGAACTCTATATTGGCATCAACCAGCAAAGGGCAGAAAAAAGAAAGGAACAGGTTACAATATCGTTAAAAACACCTGACAAAACAGGCTTGGAGATTTATACCGATTCTGGCAGGTTGCAACAAACCATCAGCAATATTCTTAATTATTCTCTTCGATATACAAAACAAGGTAGTATTGAATTTGGTTATACATTTGATGAAGTTTCGCAGAAATTAGATTTTTTTGTTACCGATACCAGCGATGGATTATCGAAAGATGAACAAAAAGTTATTTTTAATAAGTTTAGTGTTATTGAAAACCTTGATAGCACGAAATTCGAAGATCCTGTTTTGGGACTGACAATTGCCCGAAGTATAGTTAAAACTCTTGGTGGCAAAATCTGGGTAGAATCGGAGGAAGGAAAAGGTAACTCATTTTTCTTTAACATACCTTACGAACCTGTTCCCGAGAAACACGAAGAACTCATTTTGGAAGAGATACATTTAAACCAATCATATGAATGGCCAAATAAGGTAATTCTTATTGTTGATGATGAAGAGGTTAATGCAATGTTTCTCGATGCCGTGTTTCATGGAACCAGCGCACAGGTGCTTTTTGCAAAAAACGGACAACAAGCAGTAGAGCTTTGTAAAAACATCAGCAAAATTGATCTGATATTGATGGATCTTAAAATGCCGGTAATGAATGGAATAAAGGCCACTCAAGAGATCAGAAAATTCAATACCCGTATTCCTATTATAGCCCAAACAGCTTTAGCTTCGGAAGAAGACCGACAGGTTTGTCTGCAAGTAGGGTGTAACGATGCTATCACAAAACCCATTGAAGTTGAAGAATTATTATACCTGGTAAATAAATACATTTCTGATTAGTTTATTTCATGTATGTGTTTGACTCATATAATTCGCTTACATATCAAAAAACACTTGATATTTAATGTGACATAATGGATAAGCAACATAAAAATATAACTATTTTCGGCGATGTTCAAGGTGTTGGGTTCAGATTCGCAGCAAGAAATGTTGCACTTAAATATGGAATGAATGGTTTCGTAGAAAATTTGCCTGATGGTTCAGTTTATATAGAAATAGAAGGTAACACAGCACAACTTGAGAGCTTTATTTTTTGGTGCAAAGAAGGTCCTTCTCATGCTACCGTAAATGATATGAAGATAGAAGATGGTGAAGTAAAAAAATTTACTGAATTTTTTATAAAACACTAATTTGGTGGCCTTATTAGTTTCAAAATCAAGCATAAAAGTTAATCGATTTTAAAAAAAAACGATTAAATAAACAGAAAACTACTTAGAAATCTACAAAAAAATTATTAATTTGAATATTCATTAAAACTTAATGATATGTCCACTCAAAGCCGTAAAATTCTGGTACCCTTCGATTATACAGAATTATCAAATAATGCATTAAATTATGCCGTATTAATTGCAAAAACAGTTGAAGCAAACCTTGTTTTATTGCATGTAATTAAAGACATTAAAGACGAAGCCGAGGAATTAAAGAAATTGCAAGTTGTGGCTGACACTACATCTCAAAAATATGGAATTACTATTGAACCCAAGATTAGGGCCGGAGTTATTCATAATATTATAAAATTAATGGCTATAAATATCGATGCCTTTATGGTTATTATGAAAACACAACCTCCAAGAGGTAAGGAAAAATTCTTAAGAAGTCGTTCCATTCGGGTTATGATGGGCTCTAAAATTCCATTTTTAGTTGTTCAGGAACCACCCAAAAGGTTAGCTTTTCGTAAAGTTGTATTCCCTATTGATTTCAGAAAAGAAAATAAAGAAAAGCTTATTTGGGTTAATATCTTATCAAAATTTTACACCTCAAAAATATTTTTCTTTAAACCTGGTACGAAAGAATACCGCGTTAAAGCCAACCTTGATTTTTCAAGACGTTTTCTTGAAGGAAAGAATATTGACTATGAAATTATCTCTGGAAAGAATAATATAGCCAATGCATCTGAAATAATTGAGTTTGCTCATGAAATTGATGCTCAGCTAATTATAATTATGCTTAGCAGAAAAATCAGCTTTTTCAGTAACCTTTTTAAACTCGACGAGCAAAGTTTTATCTCAAACAAATACAAGATACCTGTTATGTGTATTAATCCTCGGGCTGAAGTACACAAATACGAAGGTTGGTATTAGTTCTTATATTTTTGCTATACTATTTACTTCCAGCCATCCCTGCTTACCATCAGCAAGTTTTATTTCATACCAATTGCTGAGTTTACGGATAAGGAATACTTTTGATCCTTCATGAAGCAGGAATACATCAACCGCCTCATAATCAGGCGATGCTTTTACAGGCACTGTAGGTGAAACAATAATGGCTGTTCCTGGTTTTTGAACATATTTCTTTGTTTTAAAAGCAAATGTTACAGATAAAACTGAGAAAGCAAACATAAAAATAGCCACATAAAACATTGACTTTCTTAACCTGCGTTTTATAATAATGAAATATCCGCAAAATAAGACAATACCAATTATAAAAAACGCTAATCCTAATTCTGCCCATGTATTTGTTGGAAATCTGCTTACAAAGTTTTCAAATAAGGTGTTTATAAAAAATTCGGGAATTGCTTCTATTTTGTCTATTGAGTATGTCCTGGCTTTAGCCAAATTGAATTCAATGTCCTGGTTGGATGGGTCAAGTAATTTTGCTTTCTCATAATAAAGAATCGCATATGGGTAATTGCCTGTTTTATAATATGCATTACCCGTATTAAAATATAGTTCTGCAGAATGATAGCCAGATCTCATTATCTTATCGTAGATCTCAATGGACTGTTTATAATTCTTTTTATCATACAGTTCATTTGCCCTTTTAAATAATGATTCAGGCGCTATATTGCCTGCATGGGAGTTATTACCAATCAATAGGATTAATAGAATCAGAACACTTAATTTCTTCATTATTATACTTTTTGATCAATGGTATATAAAATATCTACTGCTTCTTTATAGATTTGTCCGATATCTTTTGTTGAAGCGCCGGATGCATATCGGGCAAATTCACAACTTGATAGAATATCTATCAAACTATCGATAATCGAGACATCTAAACCTTTACTCAATAGTGCTTCGCGGGTAGAGGTGATTGATAATAGGGATGGTGCTATACCAAGTTTGTCGGATAAATACCCCCATATTGCCTTGGATAATTCTTCATAAAAAATATCCTTTCTGTTCTGTTTTAAAATTGATTTAACTTTTTTAAATCGTTTGTTCAACCTCTTTATTGCTAACCGATTATTTGTTTTCAGAATATTAGTATCCTTTTCTATTTTTTTTCTTTTCAGAAATAAAATTAATACAAGAAATGAAACAGCAACTAAATAAGCACAATAGTATAAAACATTATTAACAAGGAATTTATCGGCTTTTCTAAGGTGAGTATCTGTTTTAAGATAACGAATATCACTACCAATAAATTCAACCTCTTCTTTTGAGGGACCAGACATTACAACCATTGTAGAATCTGTTTCTCCTTTTCCAACCTCCAGTGTATAACCTTGAGTCTCGATAGTTTTGTAACTAGCCGAAGCCGGGTCAAAATACACAAGCTTAAATGGTTTAATCTCAAAAGTTCCCGCATGACGCG